>NZ_JAIWIH010000017.1:0-108975 GCF_052851135.1 Streptomyces sp. BRA346
ATGGTACTGCAGGGGGGACCCTGTGGGAGAGTAGGACGCCGCCGAACAATTTTTGGAAAAGGCCCTGTTGGGAGCTTCAAGCTCCCAACAGGGCCTTTTTGCTGTTCTCCCTCAGCCTCAGAATCAGCTCAGCGCTGTGTCTGGTGTCTCTCCGGGGATGTCCTACGTGGCGCCTTACCCGACCAGCGTGCGGTGCGGCCACCGGGCTCGTGCCTGCTCCTGCGAGCGCATCAGCGCCAGCGTGGGCAGTCCCTGTGCGGCGCCCTGGGTCAGCAGGTCCGGCAGCGCCGGGAGCGGCGCCACGGCGGCCACGTCGTCCAGCACCAGGGTGAGTGGTGGGTCGAGCCGACCGGAGGATGACCGTTCGGCCATGCGCCGGCCGTGCTCGACCACGTGTGAGGCGAGTGCGGTCAACAAGGGCATCGCACCCGGATGGGACCGGGGATCCTCGATGGATTCCCCCATCAGATAAAGGGTTCCCCCTTCACCGATGAATGACTCCAGGGCGAGCGCATCCGCCCGCGCCGGATTGCACGCGTCCCGAATGTGGATCGAGGAGAGTGCGCCCAGCGCACGCGCCGTCAGTTCCTGGGCCATATCGCGACGTTCGGGGTGCGCGGTGAGGGTGGCTTCCAGCTCGCCCGCCGCGCCGCCAGCCGCCTTGGGGTGCGTACGGAGGATCCGTACGGGCTCATGCGCCGAACTGCCCTGTGCCCAGCGGTGTACGTGGCGGAAGGGGCGGCCGTCCACCGCGGCGGCATGGAGCCAGCAGCGCAGCATCGTCTCCGCGGCCTCCGCCAGGGGCTGGTCCATCGCGTGCGCGGGGCGTACGGGGGCCAGCAGGGCGGCGGCGCGGGCGGCCGCGACCTCGCGGGCACCGCACCCGTCCGCCGGGTTCCAGCGCAGTCGGGCGGGGGTGTCGAGGAGGTGGGACGGGTCGAAGACATGGGTCGGCCCGAACTTGGCGCGGGCGTCCTTGGTCGCGGCCCACAGATCGGGATCGCTGGTGAGGGCGAGGACGGGGCCGACCGCCTCCAGGATGGCCTGGGCGGCGGCGTCGCCGCGCTCGGCGCCGAAGAGGACGCGGGACCGGGCCGGTTCGCCGCCGGGCCGGAACAGCCCGGCGGCGCCGGGGGCGCCGGGGGTGGGCAGCGGCTGTGGCGCCGCTGCGGGGCCTTGGGGGCTGTCCTCCGGGCCGTACGGGGCAGGGGAGGACGCCTCGGTGCGTTCCGCGCGCTCTGTGCGTTCCGTGGCGACGGGGCCGGTTGCCGTCTCGTACGCGGCGACTGGCGGGGTGATGGCCTCGACCGGTTCTGAGGAGGGGTACTTGACCGCGTCGGGGGCGCCGGGCGCGCTGTGTGCGATGGCGCCGTCCGGTGCGGCGGGTTCCGGCCGGGAGGCCGGGTCCGGCGCATCGCCTGGTCTGGTGGGGCCCGTACCCGTCCCGTGGAGGGGTGGGGTGAGGGGGGCTTCCGGGGGTGTGCCGCGCTCGGTGGGCTCAGGGGCGTACGCGGGGCCAGGGGCCCGCTCCGCACCCGTGCCGTCCGCAGCGCGCTCCGCGGCCTCTGCCCGGGCGGCGCGGCGCTTGGCGCGGACCAGGCGGTAGCGGGCCAGCGTGCCGGCCGCGAAGACTGCGAGCACGATCAGCACCATCAGCTCGCTGATGAAGACGCCCCAGAACAGCCCGTACCCGGAGAGCTGGGCCTTCGGCGTGTCGGGCCAGGCCGCCGCCAGGTCGTGCGGCTCCTCCACCAGATGACGTAGCGCCAGGGGCGTGTGGAGGAACGTCAGGCCGTCCGGCCAGGCGCCGTGCGCGAAGAGCGCGGACAGGCCGGTCGCCGACCAGATCAGCCCGATCAGCCCGAGCAGAAAGGCGAAGAGGCCGATCAGCAGCCCGTCCGGGATGCCGCCCTGCGGGGACGGCTGTCTTCCGTGACCGTGCTCCGCGGGTCCGCCGCGGTACTGCCCGGCCGCCATGTCAGGCCACCGTGGAGCCGTAAGACGGACCGCCGTAGGGGTCCGCCTCCGCAGCGGCCTCGACCGCCGCCGCCGCTCGCTCCTCGGCCTCCGCCTCGGCGGCGAGCTGGACGGCGATCGCGTCCTCGGTCATCGCCCGGTCGGTGTAGACGAGGGGGCGCTCGGCCTCGGTGATCAGGTGTTTGACGACCTGGACGTTGCCGTTGACGTCCCAGACCGCGATACCGGGGGAGAGCGTCGGAATGATCTCCACCGCCCAGCGCGGCAGGCCCAGCACCCGCCCGGTGGCCCGGGCCTCGTCCGCTTTCTGGGCGTAGATCGTCCGGGTCGAGGCCATCTTGAGGATCGCCGCGGCCTCGCGCGCCGCCGCGCCGTCGACCACGTCGGACAGATGGTGGACGACGGCGACGAAGGACAGGCCGAGCCGTCGGCCGAACTTCAGCAGGCGCTGGAAGAGCTGGGCGACGAAGGGCGAGTTGATGATGTGCCAGGCCTCTTCGACCAGGAAGATGCGCTTCTTGCGGTCGGGCCGGATCCAGGTGTGCTCGAGCCAGACGCCCACGATGGCCATGAGGATGGGCATCGCGATCGAGTTGCGGTCGATATGGGACAGGTCGAAGACGATGAGCGGCGCGTCGAGATCGATTCCGGCCGTGGTCGGACCGTCGAACATGCCGCGCAGGTCACCGTCGACCAGCCGGTCCAGCACCAGGGCGACGTCCAGGCCCCAGGCCCGTACGTCGTCCAGGTCGACGTTCATCGCCTCCGCCGACTCCGGCTCGGGGTGGCGCAGCTGCTCGACGATGTCGGTCAGCACCGGCTGACGGTCGGTGATGGTCTCGTTGACGTAGGCGTGCGCGACCTTGAGGGCGAATCCGGAGCGCTCGTCGAGCCCGTGCCCCATCGCGACCTCGATGATCGTGCGGAGCAGGGCCAGCTGACCGGTCGTCGTGATCGACGGGTCCAGGGGATTGAGCCGGATACCGCCGTCGAGGGCCGCCATCGGGTCGAGCCGGATGGGTGTTATCCCCAGCTCCTGGGCGATCAGGTTCCACTCGCCGACCCCGTCCTCGCCCTGCGCGTCCAGCACCACCACCTGGCGGTCGCGGAACCGGAGCTGACGCAGTACGTACGTCTTCTCCAGGGCCGACTTGCCGTTGCCGGACTCCCCGAGCACCAGCCAGTGCGGGGCGGGCAGCTGCTGACCGTACAGCTGGAACGGGTCGTAGATGTAGCCCTTCCCGGAGTACACCTCGCGCCCGATGATGACGCCCGAGTCGCCGAGGCCCGGTGCCGCCGTCGGGAGGTAGACGGCCTGCGCCTGCCCCGTGGACGTACGGACCGGCAGCCGAGTCGTCTCCACCTTCCCGAACAGAAAGCTGGTGAACGCGTCGGTGACGGCGGTCATCGGATCGGCCACGGCGGAGCCCCTATCGTCCCAGTCCCAGTCGTCTTCTCACGGCTATCGATCAGATGCGGTCGCCTAACGGCGGATACCGGTCGCGAACGGCAGCGTGTTCACAAACGCCCGGTGGTGCTCACGGTCGCACCACTCCAGCTTGAGATAGCTCTTCCCCGCCGAGGCCCGGATGGTCCGCTTGTCGCGGGCCAGCCCCTCCGGCGAGCGGGAGGAGACGGTGATGTAGCCGACGAGGTTGACGCCCGCGGCACCGCTGGCCAGGTCCTCGCCCCGCTGGTCGAGTCGGCCGTGGGCGGCGATGTCGCGCGGGTCCACCGTACGGTTCATCTTCGCGGCGCGGCTGGCCTCGGCCTCGTCGTTGACCTTTTCGGTCAGCATTCGCTCGATCGCGATCTCCGTGGGCTCCAGATCCATGCAGACGGCGACCGTACGGATGACATCGGGGGTGTGGACGAGCAGCGGGGCGAGGAAGTTCACCCCGACCGGCGTCATGGGNCACTCCTTCACCCATGCGGTGGCGTGGCACCACGGCTCGCGGGTGCTGGACTCGCGGGTCTTCGCCTGGAGGTAGGTGGGCTCCATCGCGTCCAGCTCGGCGGGCCAGGCGTTGCGCTTGGTCATCGCCTGGATGTGGTCGATGGGGTGGTCCGGGTCGTACATGGAGTGGATGAGCGAGGCCAGTCGGCCCTGCCCGAGGGGCTGGCGCACCCGGATGTCGGCCTCGGCGAGGCGCGCGCAGATGTCGGTCAGCTCGCGCGCCATGATCACGGCGAGACCCGCGTCCTTGTCGATCCTGCCGCCACCGCCGCTGCGGCGGGTGGCGCGCGCGATGGCCTGCGCCTCGGCGGCCAGGTCGCGGGTGTAGTGCATGCAGGCGACGAGGTACGCGCGGTGCTGCTCGGAGGAGGTGGATACCATCGACTGAAGCTGGTCGTACGAGTCCTTGAGCCACACCGGGGCGCCGTTGTCGCCGCGCCGCTCGACGTCCTTGGCGTGCGCGTCCGGGTCGGCGGGGAGGGTGCGGGCCAGCATCTGGAGGCGCGTCACGAAGCCGTCGCCGTTGGCCACGTGCTTGAGCAGCGTGCCGAACCGGTCGACCAGCGCCTCCTGGTCCTCGCTGTCCCGCAGGCCCACGCCCGGGCCCTCGATCTCGATCGCGGCGGTGACGGTGCGGCGGTCGGCGTGCAGCAGGACGGCGATCTCGTCCGGGCCGAACGGCGCGGCCAGCCAGTTGATCCGGCCGATGCCGGGGGGCGGGCCGACCTCCACCTCGCGGCCGTCGAGCCGGGTACCGGCTTCGGCGGCGCCGGAGCGATAGCCGGTGGTGCCCTTGCGGACGCTGCGCCGGTACGAGCGGTTGATCTCGAACCAGCGGTAGAACGTCCGCCCGTTGTACGGTACGTACACGGCGGCCAGCGCGATGGTCGGGAAGCCGACCAGGGCGACGATGCGCAGCGTCAGCATCGGCACCAGCAGCCCGCACATCATCCCGATGAACGCGCCCGCGATGATCAGCGCGATCTCACCGGTCTCGCGGTTCTTGCCGACGATCGCGTTGGGGCGGGCACGCCCGATCAGATACGTGCGGCGCGGTGCGATGGCGTGGGACTGGGCATCGACCGTCACCGCCGGTCACCTCCCGGGTTGTTGCCTGAGCTGTTGTTCTGCGAGCGGGGGGCGGGGGCGGACCCGCCGCCCCCGGAGTTGCCGGTGCGGCTGGTGCCGGAGGCGCCCCCGCTGGTGCGGGAGCTGTGCGCGGCGACGCCCCCGGACACGGGGTTGGCGGGCTTGGCCTGGGCCGGGCGGCCACTGCCGCCTCCGCCGCCGTCGCCCCCGCCGCGGGCGCTGTGGGTGTTGATGCCCTGCTTCACCAGGGCCGCGGGCGAGCTGATGACCGCGGCGGCCTGGCGGGACGCGGGGTCGGCGCTGGCGCTGCGGGCCTTGACGATCTCGTCGCCGAAGCCGGGCACGAAGCGGTAGATCATCGCGCTGGCGAAGATGGCCAGGATGATGATGGAGAGGCCGGAGACGACGGCCGAGAAGGCGTCGGGCTCGTTACCGGAGGTGGAGAGCGCGCCGGCCAGGGCGAGGACGATCACGATGACCGGCTTGACGAGAATCACCGCGATCATGATCCCGGCCCAGCGGCGGACGTGCCCCCACATGTTCTTGTCGACGAGACCCGCATAGACGGCCGTGCCGAGCAGGGCGCCGACGTAGAGCAGGGCCGCGCGGATGACCAGCTCCAGGCAGAGCACACCGGCCGCGAGGATCGTCACGAGCGACACGACGATGAGCATGATGGGGCCGCCGCCGATGTCCTCGTCCCGCTTGAGGGCCTGGGCGAAGGAGCCGAAGAAGGCGTCGTTGTCGGCGCCGGTGCCGGAGGCGATGGCGTCCGTGACGGCGTCGGTGGCGGTGACGACCGTATAGAGGATGAGCGGGGTGAAGGCGGAGGCCAGGACCGTCAGCCACAGGAAGCCTATGGCCTCGGAGAGCGCCTCGCCGAGCGGGACGCCGCGGATGGCGCGCTTGGCGACGGCGAGGAGCCAGAGGATGAGGGTGAGGACGGTCGAGGCGGCGAAGACGACGGCGTACTGGCGGAGGAAGGCCTCGTTCGTGAAGTCGACGTTGGCCGTCTCCTTGACGAGCTTCGAGAGCTTGCCGACGAGCCAGGCGGCGGCGTCGGCGCAGCCGCGGGCCAGGGAGGCGGCGGGGTCGAGGGGGTTTGAGGGGTCGGCGGGGGCACCTGAGCCGCCCCCGCCGCCGCCCTTTTCGCAGTTTTCCCGGACCTGTCCGAGGAGCTCGCTGCAATCGTCCTTGCCACTGCCGGATGGGCTCGGCGTGGGTGAAGGGGCAGCAGCAGCACGGGTCGCCAGGAGGACAGCGGCTGACTGAACGGCCGCCAGGACGCCCGTGAGCGTGAGAGCGCGGCGGCTCTGGCTAGCGGGCATAGGTGAACCCTCCGTACTGCTCGACTGCCTTGGCGATCTCATCGGCCGTGGAGGCGGTGTTGTCGCTGTTGACGGGGGCGGGGCCGCTCTTCTGCGAGAAGCTCGCGGCCTTCCAGTCGTTGTCCACCCACCGCAGTTTGAGGGTCATGGTGAACCAGTCGTTGGTGACCGGATTCTTGGAACCCTCGCCAGCCGTTCCGAACACTCCCGTGCACCAGACCTCGACCGTCGCGGCGGTGCTCGCATACTTCGAGATCTTGGTGCCCAGGGGGGCGGTGCGCGAGATGTAGGTCATGCCCTCGGGGGCTTTGCCGTTCGCGTCCAGCCCGATCTTTTCCAGAGCATTGGCGGAATAGGCCTTGTCGAGCCTGGTCTGGAGCGGGGCGGCGGCCGTGGCGGTGAAGATCCGCGGAACCATCTCATGACGCTGCTCACGGTTGAGCATGTCGGCAGACCCCAGCGCCACCGCGTAGTTCGCCGCCGCGCTCTGCGCCCCCTGCTGGGACTTCGGGAAGCCCGACGCGATGCCCGTCGTGCCGTTCTTGCCGGTGACCGGGCGGGTGCCGGTGGGGGCGGTGGGCTGGGCGTCGGCGCTGGTACCGCCGGAGTCGGCGTCGGACGAGCCGCCGTCGCTCTGGCCGCCGCGGTTGACGAAGGCGATGGCGGCGAGGAGCAGGACGACGACCCCGATGACCGTGATCAGGTTGCGGCTCGGCTTGACGGCCCGGCCGGGGCCGCGGCGGGGCGGGCCGTAGGGGTCCTCGTCGCCTTCGGGTAGGCGGGTGCGCGTCAGGTGGCCGCCGGAGGCCGTGCCGCGGGTGCGGCCGTCGTCGTGGCCGTCGTAGTCGTAGTCACCGCCGTAGCCGCCGTCGCCGCCGAGACTCATCGCGTGTCCGCCCCTTCAACCGTGCCAACCCTGCCGCCGTCCGTGGTCGGTGTTCCGCCACGCTGGTACGACGGTAGCGGCGTGGACCGACGTGTGGGCGTGGTGGTGTGAGTGGACATCAGACTGACACGACCTCGGCGACGGGGGCGGCGGGTGCGGGCATCAGGAAGCAGCCTCGGGTACGGAGGGTGGGGCCGGTAGGGGGGATCGGGGGCGGAGGCTCGGGGGCGGGGGCGTGCGCCGCGCGCGGGGGTCGGCTCCGGTGCGCGGGAGCGCAGGCCGGGGCGGGGCCGGGGGCGTGACTAGATGGCCATGCCGTACACGATCGTGAAGAGCGTGCCCAGCGAGCCGATGATGAACACACCGGTCAGCCCCGCGACGATCAGTCCCTTGCCCTGCTCCGCGCTGAAGGTGTCGCGCAGCGCGGTCGCGCCGATGCGCTGCTTGGCCGCGCCCCAGATCGCGATGCCGAAGCACAGCAGCAGTGCGACGGCCATGACGACCTCGATCATCACGCGGGCCTCGCTGCCCAGGCTTCCGAAGGGGCCCCAGTCTGGGGCGATTCCGCCGATGATGGTGTTGATGTCGCCCTTTTCGGCCGCTAGGAACATAGTGAACTCACCGCCCCTTATGGGTTGTTGTGTGCCCCGGCCGAGCCGGCGTGGGGTCTGTCTCTATCTTCGCTGACGATTCCGCTTCCGCATGTCGACTGGGCGGCATTTCTTGGCGGATCTCGTACGTGTTGTGGACCACGGTGACCTGGCAGGAGGACGAGCCATGTCCATCACGGTCCATCAGGCGCCTTATGGTCACTCTGTGTATCACGCGGGTGGGCGCCGGGCAACGATCGGTAGCGGAGGCCCTTATTCGTCCGTGACGCCCTCCGC
Organism: Streptomyces sp. BRA346; assembly: GCF_052851135.1. Taxonomy (NCBI): domain Bacteria; kingdom Bacillati; phylum Actinomycetota; class Actinomycetes; order Kitasatosporales; family Streptomycetaceae; genus Streptomyces; species Streptomyces sp. BRA346. Next base: position 8,125 of record NZ_JAIWIH010000017.1, read on the forward strand.
GACGCCTTCCGCGACGCCTTCCGCGACCTCCTCAGCGAAGTCGTCGAACTCCCCTGCCTTGACCCCCTTGAGGAACGCGTCCCACTTGGCCTGGGTGGTGACGACCACGGTCTCCGGGTCGTTGCTCTCGCGCATGTAGATCCGGCCGTCGGGGCCCGCGGCCACCTCCAGGTAGGCGCCCGCTCCCTCGTCCTCGTCGGTCGAGGCCCGCTGCCAGTCCAGCTGCGTCATCCGTGTTCCTTGGGGTTCATGGGGTGTGAGGTGCTCGAACGGGCCGGACTTTACGCGTTCCACGGGGTGCGCGGAGGGGGTGCAGGGGGCGCACGGCGCCGGTCGCCCGTAGGGTTTCGGCTGGCGAGCGGCTGATTTTCGCCGTGCGTACGGAAACGCGTTCGTACCGCGGGCTGATGGGGGAGGATGGCCGGGTGCGTAAGGTCTGGCTGGGTGTCAGTGTCGGTATCGGAGTCTCTCTTTCCTTCGTCGTCCTGCTCGTTCTCGGCACCTACATGGTCGCCGCGAACCTCGCGGGCGGTGGCGGAGGCACCAGTGTCGGACTGGCGAAGGGCTCGGTCCCGGCCACGTACGCGCCGCTGATCCAGCGGTACGGGAACTCGTGCCCCGCGCTCAATCCGGCCCTGCTCGCCGCGCAGCTCTACCAGGAGAGCGGGTGGAACGCGAAGGCGCAGAGCCCGGCCAACGCCAAGGGGCTGGCGCAGTTCATTCCCGCCACCTGGGCGTCCCACGGGGTGGACGGCGACAAGGACGGCAAGCGGGACATCTGGAATCCGAACGACGCGATTCCGTCCGCGGCCGCCTACGACTGCTCGCTCGCCAAGTATGTGAAGGACGTGCCGGGCAATCTGACGCACAACATGCTGGCGTCCTACAACGCGGGCGCGTACGCCGTGATCAAGTACAACGGGGTGCCGCCGTACCGCGAGACCCAGAACTACGTGAAGACCATCACCAACCTGGCCAAGAGCTTCGAGGCGCCCACGCAGACCGTGCAGCCGTCGCGGCAGTCGGCCGCGGCGATCTACTTCGCGCAGAAGCAGCTCGGCAAGCCGTATCTGTGGGGCGGCAACGGCACCCCGGAGCAGGGCGGGCGGTTCGACTGCTCGGGGCTGACGAAGGCGGCGTACAAGACGGTGGGGATCGAGCTGCCGCGCGTCGCCAACGACCAGTGGAACGCGGGGCCGCATCCCAAGCGCAATGAGCTGCTCCCGGGCGATCTGGTCTTCTTCGCCTACGACCTCGACGACCCGAGATCCATTCACCACGTGGGCATCTACGTGGGCGGCGGGAAGATGATCAACGCGCCCTACACTGGTGCGGTGATCCGCTTCGATCCCATCGACTCCCCGGACTACATCGGGGCGACGCGGGTGACGAAGGATGGCGCAAAAGCGCTGCCCCAGCCCAGCGCCGCGTGAGGATTCCCTCTGAGCTGCGACGATGGGTCACTCTTCGGTAACGTCCCGGTGATCGTTGGGTAGCGATCGGAACGCCTGGCGCAATGAGGGCGTTTCCTGGAAGTGGATCGGCGGCACACCCTTCGGCATCGCTCGCCGGGGTCGTCGGTCGCGGGGAATCACGGGGGTCGGCAACGGGGGTCGGCAGCTGTACGTAGCGACAGGTGAGAGATAAGGGGCCGCGGCACATGGCTGGACTCGCACTGGACGGGTCGAACCCCGATGTCAGCCTTCTCTACGACATCAACGGGCTCGCCAAGGACGCCCCGCACTGGTTCGACCGCGTGATGGAGTTCGTCGGCGAGTACGGGATCGTCATCGGTCTCGCCCTGGTGGGCCTCGGCGCCTGGTGGAGCGTGCGCAAGCGGGGGCAGGACGCGCCGTCCGCCGTCGCCGGGCTGATGTGGGCACCGCTGGCCGCCGGGATCGCGCTGATCGCCAACATCCCGATCCGCGGTTTCGTCCAGCGCCCGCGGCCGTTCCGGGACCATCAGCTCGAGGTCCTGGTGGCGGGCAAGAACGACTTCTCCTTCGTCAGCGACCACGCGACGCTGACCATGGGGCTCGCCGTCGGGGTCTTCATGGCCCACCGGCGGTACGGGCTGGTGGCGATCGGGCTCGCGCTGCTCGAGGGCTTCTGCCGCGTCTACATGGGCGTGCACTACCCGACGGACGTGATCGGCGGGTTCGCGCTGGGGACCGCGGTCGCGCTGCTGCTGGCGCCGCTGGCGATGATGCTGCTGACGCCGCTCACCACCACGATCGCGGGGTCGCGGGCCGGCTGGCTGATACGGGCCGCGCGCCCCGGCCCGGCCGCCGCGGCGGGCGAGGGGGTCCCGGAGTTCCCCGAGACCCGGTCGCCGGGCACGGAGCGCGGCAGCAAGGACCTCGCGGCCTGACACGGACGGACGACCGACGGGCGGCCCGGCACCACGCCGGGCCGCCCGTCGTATGTGCCGCCCGTCGCACGTATAGGGCGGTCAGGCCCGCGGGCTCACAGCGCCTGCGGGAAGTCGAAGAGCCGCTTCGGGTCGTAACGCTTCTTCAGCCGCGCCAGCCGGTCCGCGCCGGTTCCGTAGTACGCCGAGCGCCAGTTCGTGAGCGTGGCGTCGGTGTAGTTCTGGTACGCCGCCCCGGAGGCGTAGCGCCGCATCGCCGAGTGCGCTGCGTCCAGCCAGGCGTTCTGCGGGGCGCCCGCGCCGCCCGCCGCCCAGGACGCGGTGTACTGCGCGAGGAACCGCGAGCGGCGGTGGACGAAGGCGGTGGCCTGCGGGTCGACGCGGTTCACGGCGCCGCCGAGCGCGGTGAGCGCGATGCTGACCGCGCCGCCGCCGCTGGTGCGCCGCCCGAAGCGCTCGACCTGGTCGAGCATCGCGCGTATCCCCGCCTGGCTCAGCGAGCGGTTGAAGAAGTCGGACCGCGCCGCGTACGTCTCCCGCTTCAGCACCCCGTCGGTGCTGCGGCCGGGCTGGTCGCCGGGCAGATGGCAGCGGCTGGTCGAGGTGTCGCCGCATCCCGCGTACATGCGCATCGCGTCGACGTACCCCCTGCGGCGCAGGGTCACCCGGGAGGCGGGGCCGGGGCCGCCGGGGCCGTCGGCGAGCCGGTCCACCGCGTTCTGGAGGTCGCCGTAGGTGCCGAGGGAGAAGCAGCTGATGGAGACGGTCGGGGTGTGGCCGGGGGCGGCCGACAGGTGCAGCGCCGACCAGATCTCGTCGGGCTGGTCGGGGCCCCACTTCTGCCAGGCGCCGATCACCTTGGCCGCCTTCGACCAGGGCCAGGACATATAGGCGGTGACGCCGTCGCCGGGCTTGCGGGTGCGGAAGCGCAGCTCGGTGACGACGCCGAAGTTGCCGCCGCCCGCGCCGCGCAGCGCCCAGAAGAGGTCGGGTTCGCGGTCCTTGGAGACCTGGAGGGTCTTGCCCGCGGCGGTGACGAGGGTCGCGCCGGTGAGGTGGTCGGAGGTGAGCCCGTACGCCCGGGAGACCACGCCGTGCCCGCCGCCGAGGGTGAGCCCGGAGATGCCGACGCTCGGGCAGGAGCCGCCGGGGACGGTGACGCCGTGGGCGCCGAGCCGGGTGTAGACGTCGATGAGCTTGGCGCCGCCGCCGATGCGGGCCTCGCCCGTGGTGCTGCGGATGGAGTCGAGCGCGGAGACGTCGATGACCAGGCGGCCGTCGCCGCTGGAATAACCCGCGTAGCTGTGGCCGCCGTTGCGGATGGCGACGGGGGTGCCGTGGCGCCGGGCGAAGTCCAGACATGCGGCGATGTCGGCCGTATTGCCTATATAGGCGACACCGGCGGGCCGCAGATGGTCGAAGCGGGTGTTGTACAGGCGCCTGGCGGCGGTGTAGTCGGCGTCGCCGGGGCGCACCAGGTCGCCGTGCAGCGCCTTGCCGAGCGCGGTCCAGTCCGCGGCCTTCGCCTTGCCGTCGCTCGCCGCGAGCCGGGTGTTCGAGGCGGCGCCGAGGGACGTCGCGCGGCCGGCGGCGTGTCCCGTGGTGCTGCTGCTGCACGCCGCGGCCCAGGTGGCCGTGGATGCCAGTCCCGCGCTCGCTGCCAGCAGTGTCCGCCGGTTCATGGCGGTGTCCCCTCCCTGTCGACCTTTCCCACTGGTCGACCGGGCCACCGCCGTTACTGCGTAGGCCGCCCGGTCGCCTGGTCAGAGGAAATGCCGGGCGGCGGGGTTCCGTTTGTGGCGGAAGAATGACGGTCCGTCGTGTGGACGCTCGCGTCGTCGCGGGCCAGGGAACGGGCTCGGCGGGCCGGACCGATCCAGCCGCAGGTGCATCTGGCGAGGCAGAAGGCTCCCTTCTCCACGGTGGAGGTGCGGGGTTGGTCGGGGCCCTTGTCACCTGAGTCGAGCACATGACCACGCTACCGGGCCGTGACGGGTGGCCGGAACGGGTCGTTAAACGAACAAGTATCAAGGCGTGGACGAGCGTGGCCAGGGGGTCGACGGTCGATGGTGGTTCAGCGGCGCGGTGGAAGGAGACGGGCGAAGGCGGTCGCCGGATGCGTGGCGGGTGGTCTGCTGGCCGGGCTGCTGGCGACCGTCAGCGGCTGCTCGTCCCAGACGGTGGCGGACGAGCGCCCGGGCGGTGCCCCCGGGGCGGCGGCCGCCGTCGCCGTGCTTCAGCAGGCCGCGGACGTGCTGGTGAGTTCCGGGAGTTCACGGGTGCGGACGAGCCTGGAGACGGCGACCGGCGGCACCCGGGTGTCGATCGAGGGCAGCGGGGCGTACGACTTCGAGCAGCGGCGGGGGCGGCTGCGGCTGGTGCTGCCGAGGGACGCGACGGGCGCGGCCGAGCACGGGCCGATCACCGAACTGCTGGCGCCCGGTGCGCTCTTCATGCGCAACCGCGGCGCGGGCATCCCCAGCGACAAATGGGTACGGGTGGACACGGCAGGCATTCCGGACGGCAATCTGGTCACCGGCGGGGCGACCGATCCGCTGACCGCCGCCGAACTGCTGCGCGGGGTGCGGCGGGCGAACCTGGTCGGGGAGGAGGGGCTGGACGGCGCCCTGGTGCGGCACTACCGCGGCACCACGGACATCGGCCGGGCGGCGAAGGTGGCCTCGCACGGCGTACGGGGGCCGCTCCGCGCCGCGGCGAAGGGGTTCACCGACCCGCTGGTGCCCTTCGACGCGTATCTTGACGGACTGGGACGGTTGCGTGAGGTGCGCCACCGCTTCACCGTGACCAGCCGCGCGAGCGGTACGCGGCCCGCCGAGAGCGCGGACGGGCGGCGCGCGGTGGGGGTGGCCTCGACGACGGAGCTGTACGACTTCGGGGTGGAGACCGCCGTCGAGCTCCCCAAGTCCGCGGATATCTACACAGGAAAGGTCGGATCGCCTCAGAAGTAGTCGGAGGGGCCCGGTCTGTCCTTCGAAATGGCCCATCCGTGCCATGCGCGGAGTGTGTACCGATCCCTACGCTGGGAAGCCCGCTGCTCGAAAGTGCTCGAAGGTGCTCGCAGGAGGAGGTGAAACACGTGGTTGCGCGTCGCGGCTCACCGGGCCCGGACCCCGTGGCCCTCGTCGAGATCGATCTCTACGGCGAATTGATGATCGCTGCTGCGAGCGCGGACGAGGACAGGCTCAGTCCGGACCGCATCGACGAGGTGCTCCGGGTGGAGGCCGACCGCTCAGCAGACCGCTCAGCAGACCGTTCGGCCGGCCGCTCGGCAGACCGCACAGCCGAGCGATCGGATTCGGCCAACCGCTCGACGGGGCGAACGACCGAAAATGCGGAGCGGCCGGAAACCGACGGCCGGGACGTCGGGTAGCCGGGCGGGCGGGCAGGCCCTTCCCGGGTCCGCGGATTCCCTCCGGCCCCTCGGCCCCTCAGGTCCGCAGCAGCCGGGCGATGGCCGCCGTCGCCTCGGCGACCTTGGTGTCCACCTCGTCCTCTCCCTCGTCGCCCTCCTTGGCGGCGCTCTCCACGGCCGCGCTGGCGACGCAGTGCCGCAGGTGCTCTTCGAGCAGCTGGAGGGCGAAGGACTGGAGGGCCTTGGTGCCGGCGGAGACCTGGGTGAGTATGTCGATGCAGTAGACATCCTCTTCGACCATCCGCTGAAGGCCCCTGACCTGGCCCTCGATCCGGCGCAGTCGCTTCAGGTGCTGGTCCTTCTGGTGGGCGTACCCGTGGCCGCCGTGGGTAGGGGAAGCCTGGCCGGACGCCTGGCTCCGCTCGTCGCCGCCGGTGGGCGCGGTGGTGCCGGCTGCCGTGGTGGTCATGGCGTCCTCCCGTTGTTCACTATCGGTGCGCATATACCCCCTGTGGGTATATGGTAGCGGCTTTTTCGGCCGAACCGGGCCCCTGTGAAGAGCACACCGCCCGATGGGCGACACTGGGGACGCCGGTTACCGTGGCCGGAAGATGCGCCTAGCATCGTCGAGTCCCCATCCGCCGCATCCCGAGGATCCCCAGTGCGCTTTCGTCTGACCCCCAGGGAGACGAGCTTCTACGACATGTTCGCCGCCTCCGCGGACAACATCGTGACCGGCTCCAAGCTCCTCATGGAACTGCTCGGGGCGGACTCCGCCGCTCGTGCCGAGATCTCCGAGCGGATGAGGGCCGCGGAGCACGCTGGAGACGACGCCACGCACGCGATCTTCCATCAGCTGAACTCCTCGTTCATCACGCCGTTCGACCGCGAGGACATCTACTCCCTCGCCTCGTCCCTCGACGACATCATGGACTTCATGGAGGAGGCCGTCGACCTGGTCGTCCTCTACCAGGTCGAGGAGCTGCCCAAGGGCGTCGAGCAGCAGATCGAGGTGCTGGCGCGGGCGGCCGAGCTGACCGCCGAGGCCATGCCGAACCTGCGCACCATGACGAACCTCACGGAGTACTGGATCGAGGTCAACCGGCTGGAGAACCAGGCGGACCAGATCCACCGCAAGCTGCTGGCCCACCTCTTCAACGGCAAGTACGACGCGATAGAGGTGCTCAAGCTCAAGCAGATCGTGGATGTGCTGGAAGAGGCGGCCGACGCCTTCGAGCACGTGGCCAACACGGTCGAGACGATCGCCGTCAAGGAGTCCTGAGCCCCGGCATGGACACCTTCGCGCTCGTCGTGACCATCGCGGTCGCGCTCTTCTTCACCTACACCAACGGCTTCCACGACTCGGCGAACGCCATCGCCACCTCGGTCTCCACCCGGGCCCTGACCCCGCGGGCCGCGCTCGCGATGGCCGCGGTGATGAACCTCGCCGGTGCCTTCCTGGGCAGCGGGGTCGCCAAGACCGTCAGCGAGGGGCTGATCGCCACCCCGACGGGCAAACAGGGCATGATCATCCTGTTTTCCGCGCTGATCGGGGCGATCGCCTGGAACATGATCACCTGGTATTACGGACTGCCGTCCTCGTCCTCGCACGCCCTCTTCGGCGGCCTGGTGGGTGCGGCGCTCGCCGGTGCCAGCACCGTTCACTGGAGCGGTGTGGTGGAGAAGATCGTCCTCCCGATGGTCCTCTCGCCCCTGATCGGCCTGGTGCTGGGCTACTTCGTCATGGTCGGCATCCTCTGGATGTTCCGGAAGTCCAACCCGCACAAGGCGAAGCGCGGCTTCCGGATAGCCCAGACCGTGTCGGCCGCCGCCATGGCGCTCGGCCACGGTCTCCAGGACGCCCAGAAGACCATGGGTGTGGTGGTGATGGCCCTGGTCATCGGCGGTGTCGAGGAACAGGGAGACGCGATACCGGTGTGGGTGAAGATCGCCTGCGCCGCGATGCTCTCGCTCGGCACGTACGCGGGTGGCTGGCGCATCATGCGCACCCTGGGCCGCCGGATCATCGAGCTGGACCCGCCGCAGGGCTTCGCCGCCGAGACGACGGCGGCCTCGGTCATGTACACCGCGTCGTTCATGTTCCAGGCGCCGATCTCGACGACGCACGTCATCACCTCGGCGATCATGGGTGTGGGGGCGACCAAGCGCGTCAACGCGGTGCGCTGGGGGGTCGCGAAGAACATCATCCTCGGCTGGTTCATCACCATGCCCGCGGCGGCCGGAGTCGCCGCCCTCAGCTACTGGATCGTGAACCTGGCCTTCGGCTGACCCACCCCGGTGACGCAGTGGGCCCGCCCCCGGGAGCCGGGGGCGGGCCCTTTTTCGTCGTGCGGTGGCACCGCCATGCAGCACCGCAGGACGCCGTTCCTCGCCCGGGGGCGAGGGGCCTGATCAGCCGAAGCGGCCGGAGATGTAGTCCTCGGTCGCCTGGACGGACGGGTTGGAGAAGATCCGCTCGGTCTCGTCGATCTCGATGAGCTTGCCGGGCTGGCCGACGCCGGCCAGGTTGAAGAAGGCCGTGCGGTCCGAGACGCGCGCCGCCTGCTGCATGTTGTGCGTCACGATGACGATCGTGAAACGCTCCTTCAGCTCACCGATCAGGTCCTCGATGGCGAGGGTCGAGATCGGGTCCAGCGCCGAGCAGGGCTCGTCCATCAGCAGCACGTCGGGCGCGACCGCGATGGCGCGGGCGATGCACAGCCGCTGCTGCTGACCGCCGGAGAGCCCGGCACCCGGCTTGTTCAGCCGGTCCTTGACCTCGTTCCACAGGTTGGCGCCCTTGAGGGACTTCTCGACGATGTCCGACAGCTCGCTCTTCTTGTACGAGCCGTTCAGCTTCAGCCCGGCCGCCACGTTCTCGAAGATCGACATCGTGGGGAACGGGTTGGGGCGCTGGAAGACCATGCCGACCGTGCGCCGCACGGAGACGGGGTCGACGCCGGAGGCGTACAGGTTCTCGTCGTCGAGCATCACCTTGCCCTCGACCCGGCCGCCGGGGGTGACCTCGTGCATCCGGTTGAGGGTGCGCAGGAAGGTCGACTTGCCGCAGCCGGACGGGCCGATGAAGGCGGTCACCGAGCGGGGCTCGACGGTCATCGAGATGTCCTCGATGGCCTTGTGGCTGCCGTAGTAGGCCGTCAGCCCGCTGACGTCGATGCGCTTGGCCATGTGAATCACTTCTCTTCTTCTCGGCCTCAGCGGCCGGTCTTCGGGGCCTTCCAGCGGGCGATGCCGCGGGCCACCAGGTTCAGGATCATGACGAAGGCGATGAGCGCGAGCGCCGCGGCCCAGGCGCGGTCGAACGAGGCCTCGTTACCGAGCTGCCACTGCTCGTAGATGTAGTACGGCAGCGACGACTGGGCGCCTTCGAAGGGGTTCGGGTTGATCGCCTGGGAGCCGAAGACCAGCAGCACGATGGGGGCGGACTCACCGGCGATACGGGCGACCGCGAGCATCACACCCGTGGTGATCCCGCCGATCGAGGTGGGCAGCACGACCTTGAGGATGGTGCGCCACTTCGGCACACCCAGCGCGAGCGAGGCCTCGCGCAGCTCGTCCGGGACGAGCTTGAGCATCTCCTCGGTGGAGCGGACCACGATCGGCATCATCAGGATGGCCAGCGCCATGGCGCCGGCGAAGCCGGAGTAGCCGAAGCCCAGGATGATGATCCAGAAGCTGAGGATGAACAGACCGGCCACGATCGAGGGGATGCCGGTCATGACGTCGACGAAGAAGGTCACGGCCTTCGCGAGCCGCCCGCGCCCGTACTCCACCAGGTAGATGGCGGTCAGCAGGCCGATGGGGGCCGCGATGAGGGTGGCGATGCCGACCTGCTCCAGGGTGCCGAGGATCGCGTGGTACGCGCCGCCGCCGGGCAGGATCGTCTGGACGCCGTCCATGGAGTGGCTGAGGAAGTAGCCGTCGAGCACGGTCTTGCCGCGGTTGATCGTCTCCCAGATCAGCGAGAGCAGCGGGACGACCGCGATCAGGAAGCAGAGCCACACCAGGCTGGTGGCCAGCTGGTTCTTGGCCTGCCGACCGCCCTCGACCGCGGCCGTGACGCCGTAGGAGAGGACGACGAAGAGCAGCGCGGCGATGAGGCCCATCTGGAAGGGGTTGCCCATGCCGGCGGCCGTGCCGAGGCCGACGCCCGCGGCGATCGAGGCCGCGGCCAGCCCCAGCGGGGCCCAGCGGGGCAGCCGCGCCGCCTGGAGGGTGGACGCGCGCGTGGTGGTGTCGATGGTCGTGTCGCTCATGCTGCGGTCCCCGAGTACTCCTTGCGGCGGGCGATGATCATTCGCGCGGCGCCGTTCACCAGCAGGGTGATGACGAACAGGACCAGACCGGAGGCGATGAGCGCGTCGCGCCCGTTGTCGTTGGCCTCCTTGAAGTGGCTGGCGATGTTCTGCGCGAAGGTGCCGCCGCCCGGGTCCAGCAGGCTGGTGTTGATCAGGTAGCTGGGGGAGAGCACGGTGGCGACCGCCATGGTCTCGCCGAGCGCGCGGCCCAGGCCCAGCATCGAGGCGCTGATGATGCCGGAGCGGCCGAAGGGGAGGACCGACATGCGGACGACTTCCCAGCGGGTCGCGCCGAGTGCCAGCGCGGCCTCCTCGTGCATCTTCGGGACCTGCCGGAACACCTCGCGGCTCACGCTGGTGACGATCGGCAGGATCATGATCGCCAGCAGGATGCCGACGGTGAACAGCGACCGCGCGGCGCCGCCCTGGTAGGTGAAGATCCCGGTCCAGCCCAGGTACGTGTCCATCCAGGTGTACAGCGGCGTCAGGTGCGGCACCAGGAAGAGCGCGCCCCACAGGCCGTAGACGATGCTGGGGACCGCGGCGAGCAGGTCGATCACGTACGCGACCGGCATCGCCAGCCGCCTCGGGGCGTAGTGCGAGATGAAGAGCGCGATGCCGACGGCGATCGGGACCGCGATGACCATCGCGATGATCGAGCTGACGACCGTGCCGTACGCCAGGACCGCGATGCCGAACCGCATCGGCGTGGAGCCGGTGCTCCACTCGAAGGCGGTGAGGAAGTTGGCCTCGTCCTTGGAGATCGCGATGGCGGCGCGGTACGCGAGGAAGCCCGCGATGGCCGCCATGATCACCAGGAGGGCGATCCCGGAGCCCCGGGAGAGGCCGAGGAAGATCTTGTCACCGGCGCGGCCGGTGGAGCGGGTCGAGACCTGGGGCGGTGACCCGGCGGATGTGGAGGTGGGTTCTATGTCCGTTTTCATGGGTTCTCCGGTCTGCGGAGCCGGATGGGGGTGAGGCTCCTGGTGCGGCGGTGCACCGGACGGTGCGGCCTGCTCTGCTCCGGCGGTGGCCGGAGCGGAACAGGCCGCACACTTCAGGTCAGGAGAGGCTGGAAATGCTTTCCCGGACCTTGGAGGCGATCGCGTCGGGCAGCGGGGCGTAGCCCAGCTCCTTCAGCGCGGACTGACCGTCCTTGCTCGCGGCGTAGTTGAGGAAGGACTTGGCGGCCTTGAGGGTGCCGGGCTTGTTGCCCTTGTCGCAGGCGATCTCGTAGGTGACCAGCGTGATCGGGTAGGCGCCGGCTGCCTTGGTGTCGTACGCCAGCTCGAGGGCCTGGTCCTTGCCGGTGCCCACGTGCTTGGCCTCGGCGATGGCCTTGGAGGCGTTCTCGACGTTGGCCTTGACGGGCTGCGAGGCGCCGGTGTCCAGGTCGACGGTCTTGATGCTGTTGGCGGTCGCGTACGACAGCTCGAAGTACGAGATCGAACCGGAGACCTGCTTGACCTGGGAGGAGACACCGGAGGAACCGTCGGCCGACTGGCCGCCCTTGCCCTCCCACGCCTTACCCGGCTCGTGCGGCCACGCCTTGGGGGCGGCGGCCTTGAGGTACTTGGTGAAGTTGTCGGTGGTGCCCGACTCGTCCGAGCGGTGGAACGCCTGGATCTTGAGCTTCGGGAGCTTCGCGCTCGGGTTGAGCTTCTTGATCGCGGGGTCGTCCCACGACTTGATGTCCGAGTTGAAGATCTTGCCGAGGGTCTCGGCGTCGAGCGTCAGCTTGTCCACGCCGGGGATGTTGAAGCCGATCGCGATCGGGCCGCCGACCATCGGCAGGTTGATGCCCTGGCCGCCCTTGCACATCTTCTTCGAGGACGCGACCTCTTCGGGCTTGAGCGCCGAGTCGGAGCCCGCGAAGGCGGTCTTGCCCTGGAGCCACTCCTGGATGCCCGCACCGGAGCCGGTGGCCTTGTAGTTGAGCTTGACGTCCTTGCACTTGGCGCCGTAGTTCTTCGTCCACAGGTCCATGGCGTTCTTCTGCGCGGACGAGCCGGAGGCCAGCAGCTGCCCCTTGCCATCGCACTTGATGTTTCCGGTGGACGCGGCGCCACCACCGCCGGTGTTGTTGTCCGAACCGCAGGCAGTGAGGACGAAGGCGCCGGACAGGGCGAGGGCACCGGCAGCGATGGCGCGAAGCCGGTTGTTGCGCTGAAGCTTCACTTTCGGGGATTCCTTCCAGAAGCCGCCGGTGGGGACGGCGCGCGACGTTGTGGTGCGCAGGGACAGATGTGCGCTGGACGCGAGTCCGGGCACGGGGCCCGGGTCTGCACCTCAGTAGGGCTGAAATTAGGCAGATCAGGTGAAGCGGCCGAAGGGGAAGAGTTAACGAGCGGTGAACCTCGGCCGTCAGTGTGGTGGCCGGGTAACGGCGAGGTCACGGCCCGGCCTCCCGTCCGCATCCCTCCGCGTCCGTCTCCTTCCGTCCACTTCGGTCCTCTGGTGACCCCGGATCGCGTCGAGTGCGCGACCGACCGGCGCGTGGCTCTGTCGGATTGCGGTACGGCATGTCACCATCCGTCCCTACTCGGATGAGAGGAGGCCGGCGGGTGGGACGGGACGGGAGAGGGAGGGGTGCGGGCGCCGCCACGGCGGCCGCGCTCGTTTGTGCGCTGGGAACTTCGGTCTTACCCGCCGGTCCGGCGTACGCGGCGCCCGGCGAACCGGAACCGGCGTCGGGCCGCGCCGGTGGTGCCGGGTCCGGCGGCGGACGGCTGGAGAAGGTCCGCTCGGACGTGGACCGCTTCTACCGGCAAGCGGAATCAGCCACCGACGCGTACAACCTCGCGCGGGAGAAACAAACGCGCCAGGAGAAGGCGATCCTGAAGATCGCGCGGGCCGTGGTGAAGGCGCAGAAGGAGATGAGCGGGCTGCGGGAGCGCGCCGGGGCGCTGGCCCGGGCCCAGTACCGCGGCGGCGGGATGCCGCCCGAGGCGCGGCTGCTGCTGGGCGACGACCCCGGCGGCTTCCTCGACGGCTTCACCCTCGCCCGCAAGGGCGAGAAGGCGGCCCACGGGCTGATGAACCGGCTGGAGCACACCAAGGCGGCGCTCGACCGTTACGCGGAGTCCGCCTCCCGGGAGTGGGAGCGGCTCGACCGGAGCCGGGCGAAGAAGGCGGCGGCAAGGGCGGAGATTACCGAAAAGCTCGCCCGGGCCCGGCGGCTGGAGTCGAGGCTGGAGGCCAAGGAGCGGGACCGGCTGCGGCAGCTCCAGGAGCAGCAGGACCGGGCATCTCAGGCGAAATGGCTCAAGACTGGCATACTGCGGGAGGTTGGCGGGCAGTCGAGCGGCCTGGGGCGGCGCGCGATCGACTTTGCGACGGCCCAGATCGGCAAGTCCTACGTGTGGGGCGCCGTGGGCCCGGACGGCTACGACTGCTCGGGGCTGACCCAGCGGGCCTGGGCCTCGGCCGGCCGGAGCATCCCGCGGACCTCGCAGGAGCAGTGGCGGCTGCTGCCGAAGGTGGGCACCGCGCGCATGCGGCCCGGTGACCTGGTCATCTACTTCAAGGACGCCAGTCATGTGGGGATGTACGTGGGCGACGGCGCGATCGTCCACGCCCCGCGGCCGGGCCGCCGGATCACCCTCGCGGGGGCGGGCTCGATGCCGATCCTGGGCGTGGTGCGCCCGGACGCCTCCTGATGCGGGCTGATGTCGCGCCGCGGGCGTAATTCCGCTGGTATGTCTGTCTCGCCCCGGTGTGGTTGGGGTGCGAACGGCGCCATCCGTGTTCGGTTCCACAAAATGGCGACGAGTTGGCGTGACCTTCGTCATTCCGATCCCTGCACGGATTCCCCCAAGTCGCCCGGTGAGCGGGGCATATGACAAAAGTGGCGTCCGGGAGGTCATTCCAAGGGGCCCGGACCGGGCGCTAAAGTCGCCTGGCAGTATTCGGCTTGCATGCCCTGAAACCGACCAGTCGGTGTGCGAGCCGGTCGTGCGGTCCGCCGGTCGGCGGCGGGCGCCGCGCCCTCGGGGGGAGGGAAGGAATCGAGCGATGTCCGTACCCGTGCCGAGGCAGCGGGAGGCCCTGGCCGCCGAGGCCCGGCCGGCCGCGCTGCCCGACAGCGGGCTCACCCTGCTGGTGATCGAGGACGATCCGGCCGGCGCCTTCAACGTCCCCGAGATGCTGGACACCGAAGGCAACCGGGTCCGTATCCGTACGGCCCGTAACCTCACCGAGGCCTCCCGGCTGCTCACCGACGGTGTGCAGTGCATCCTGCTCGACCTGGCCCTGCCCGGCCCCGAGCACGAGGCGGAGGACGCGCTCGACACGCTGCGCTCCGTACTGAAGCTCGCCCCCACGCAGGCCGTCCTGGTCCTCACCGCCGAGGACGACGCCGAGCGCGCCGCCGAGGCGGTCCGGGTCGGGGCGCAGGACTTCCTCTTCCGCGACGAGCTGGACGGCCGCATCCTCAGCCGCGCGATCCGGTACGCGGTGGAGCGAAAACGCTCCGACCTCGCCCAGCGCCAGCTCACCGAGTCCCGGCTGCGTGCCCAGGAGAACGCCCGGCTGGAGCGCGGACTGCTGCCCACCCCGCTGCTCCAGGGCTCCGGGCTGCACTTCGCCGCCCGCTACCGGCCCGGCCGCAGCCGGGCCCTGCTCGGCGGCGACTTCTACGACACCGTCCGCACCCCGGACGGCACGGTGCACGCCATGATCGGCGACGTCTGCGGCCACGGCCCCGACGAGGCCGCCCTCGGCGTGGAGCTGCGGATCGCCTGGCGCGCCCTGACCTTCGCCGGGCTCTGCGGCGACCAGCTGCTCGGCACCCTCCAGCAGGTGCTGGAGAACGAGCGCCCGGACGACGAGATCTTCGCGACCCTGTGCACCGTCGACATCGCCCCGGACGGCCGACGGGCCGGGGTCTGCCTCGCCGGACACCCCTCACCGCTGGCCGTACGGCCCGGAATGGCGCCCCGGCTGCTGCCCACGGACGAGAACGGCCCCGCGCTCGGCCTGCTGCCGAACGCCCGCTGGCCGCGCCGGCAGGTCGAGCTGGGTGGCGCCTGGAGCCTGATGATGTACACCGACGGGCTGATAGAGGGCCGCGTCGGGGCCGGGGTGCAGCGGCTCGGCCAGGAGGGGATGGTCGAGATCGTCGCCCGCCAGATGGCGACCGGGCTGCGCGGCGAGGAGCTGCTGGACGCCACGGTCACCGAGGTGCGGGCGCTGAACGGCGGTGAGCTGACCGACGACCTGGCGGTGCTCCTGCTGGACCGCGGCTGAGCCGCCGCCCCGCCCTGACCGCGGCTGAGCTGCCGCGTCGTGCCTGCTGAGCGGGCTACCGGCCGCCGTTGAAGGGCCCGTACGGACCGTCGGAGCTGGAGCCGCGCCCCCGCGGCCAGCCGCGGCCGCCGCCGGAGATCTGCCGCAGCGCCGGGCGCACGTCGACGATGTACACGATCGTCGCGATCAGCCCGATGATCGGCAGGAAGCTCATGATGCCCATGAAGAAGTTCACCGCGGCCGCGAGCCCCAGGATGATCATCCAGAAGGGCTTGGTCTGCTTGTTCGCGGCCCGGTAGGCGTCCTCGCGGCGGATGACCGAATCGACGAAGGCGAACAGGCTGAAGAGGAGAAGGCCCCAGGAGACCCAGTACAGCAACTCGCCGAAACCTTGCACCAGCACGCTGTCCACCGCCCAGAAGAGACGCTCAGAGGAAAAGAGGGATGAGCATTACGGGCCACCGTACCCGCTGACGGGGCCGGGCACGCCAGCTGCGTACCCGGCCCTGTTGTGCGCACCCGACAAAGGCCCTTGTCGGAGAGGCGTCAGGGAGAGGCGTCAGTGGGACGGCTTGGAGTCCGGCTTCTTGGCCGTGGCGGGCTTGCGGGCCGGGGCCTTCTTGGCCGGGGTGGCAGGCTTCGCCGAGGTCTTCGGGGCCTCCTTGGCGGCGGCGGGCTTGGCGGAGTCGGACTTGGTGGAGTCCACCGCGACCGGCTGCGACGGCGCCTTGGGCGCGCTCTTCTCCTCGTGGGGCTCGATCGCGGAGGCGATGTCGACGACCTCGTCGGCCGCCTCGCCGCGCCAGGTCTTCACGACCTCCTGGCCGTGCTCGGCGACCTCGTCGTACCGCTCCCGCGCCTTGACGGCCAGCTCGGCGGCGCGGCCGACGCCCTGGAGGGCGAGGTCCTGCGCCGAGTCACGGAGCCGCTTGAGGTCGGTGTCCAGGGAGCCCAGCACCTCGTTGAGCTTGCCCTGGGCGTCCTTCGCCTGCTGGGTGACCCGGTCCTGCACGGCCTTCGGGTCGGTGTTGCGCACCTGGTTGAAGCGCTCCGGGGCCTCCGCGACGATCTTCTCGACCAGCGTCGGCACCTCCTTGAGCTTCTGGGCGGCGAGGTCGGCCGTGCCCGCCACGAAGTAGAGCGGGGTCGGGTCGGTGAGGGTCTTGCGTACGTCGTCGGTGATGGCCATGGTTCCTGGTCCTCCCGGATCAGTTCGAGGGTGTGGCGACGTCGGCGTCGGCGGGGGTGTCGTCCGAGGCGGTCCCGTGTCCGTTCTCCTTGCGGAAGGACTCGTAGATCTGGAGCAGCACCTGCTTCTGCCGCTCGTTGATCGTGGGATCGGCGAGTATCACGCTGCGCACCTCGGTTTCCTCCCGATCGCGCTCATCGAGGATCCCTGCCTGTACGTACAGGGTCTCGGCGGATATCCGCAGCGCCTTCGCGAGCTGCTGGAGGATCTCCGCGCTCGGCTTGCGCAGTCCGCGCTCGATCTGGCTGAGGTATGGGTTGGACACCCCGGCGGCGTCGGCCAGCTGCCGCAGCGAGAGCTGGGCACTGCGCCGCTGCTCCCGCAGGAAGTCGCCGAGGTTGCCGACGTTCAGTGATGCCATGCCTTCGATGCTGCACCAGGAGTGCTAACTATTGCAAGCAAGCTGCTTGCAATAGTGGCGCGTGCCACGGCGTGCCGGGCCGTCGCGCGGCACCCGCCGGGGTCAGCTCCGGGTGCTCCGGGCCAGGTCGGACAGGTTCAGGGTCTCGCTCGCGGGCGGGGCCTGCACGGTGATCGGCTTGTTGATGTCCAGGAAGGTCATCGTCACATCGAGCCGGCCCTTGTCGGCGTCGCCGCGCATGCGGAACCGCTTCGTGTGGCTGTCCGGGTCGATCCACATGTCCATGCTCAGGCGGTCGATGCCCGCCTCCTCGTACGCCGTGAGGGTCTTGTCGCGGCGCTCGCGGGTCGTGGACTTCTCGTCCTCGAGGCTCGCACGCATCTGGTCGAGGGTGACCGTGCCGCGGTAGTGGGTGGTCCGGACGCCGTCGATGGTCTCGGCGCCGACCCGCCGCAGATCGTCGGCGTCGGAGAGGAAGGCGGACTCGTCGGCCGGATTGGTCTTCGCCCGGCCCGTGAGCGAGCCCGCACCCTGGGAACCGGACCCGCGCTTCTCCATCTCCGAGGCGTCCAGTGCGAGCCAGCGCTTGCCGTCGAGTTCGGGGAGGTCGCTGTCGCCGCCGCCGATCCCGGCGGCCACCGCGCCGCCGCCGAGGTACATCACGCCGCCGGTGATCCGGTACTCCACCGTCCCCGTCTCGTCCTCGCCGCGCGTGCGCATCTTCATCCGGGCCACGGGCGGGTCGAAGGCCATCGCACCCTCGCCCTCGACCCGCCCCTCGTCGAGGGTCTGGCCGGTCATCCGGTAGCGGAGCGAGGTCAGCTTCTCCGTCTTCTTCGCCGCCGCCCGCACGGCCGCCGCCGGTGCCATGCGCGGCTCCTTCGCCGCCCGGTGCGCGCGCTTGCCGCCGCCCGCCCCCGTCGAGCCGCACCCCGCCACCCCGGCGCACAGCAGCACCGCGGCGAGCACCGCCGCCGCCGCTCTGCCGCGCCCGTTGTCCGGCCCGGTGCATAAGACGATGCCCATATACCCAACCCCTTATGGAACTTGTGTTCGTTCCTTGTCGATGTCGGGACATTAGCGCACGCGCGCGGAACCGGTCCCGGCATGTGCCGCCGCCCCGTGGTCACCGGGCCGGGTGGGCGGCTGGAGTTGCGTAGTGCACCGCAAGGCCGGAGTGCCCCGGCATGACCTCGGGCCGCAGCACCAGGTTCTCGTCGTAGTCCCCGCCGTTCTGGCGGCGGAAGGGGATCGGGTCGGCGGTCGGCAGCGTGGCGAGCCGCTCCCGCAGCGCGTCGGTGTAGCCCTCGTACTGCTCGGCGGAGAGCCGGTCCGCGCCGTAGACGACGTGCGGCGGCAGGACGGACATGCCGCTGTACCAGAGCGTCCCGTGCTGGAGCGGGAACAGCAGATGCTCGATGTCGCCGTTGACGCCGCGCGGACCGGCCGCGGCCCGCGGGGTGCCGGCGGTGAGCAGGACCATGGCGCGCTTTCCGGCCAGCTTGCCGTCCCCGTAGCGCAGGGTGCGGCCGTCGGGACCGGTGACGCCGAAGGCGAAGCCCTTGACGAAGACGCGGTCGAACCAGCCCTTGAGGATGGCGGGCATCCCGTACCACCACAGCGGGAACTGCACGATCAGCGCGTCGGCCCAGACGATCTTCTCCTGCTCGGCGCGGATGTCCTCGCTCAGCGTCCCGGCGTCGTAGGCGTCGTGCGAGGAGGCGCCGACGATCAGGCGCTCCTCGGCGTCGTGCCGGAAGTCGGCACCGTCCACGACCGGATTCCAGCGCATGGCGTAGAGGTCGGACACCCGGCACTCATGGCCCAGCTCCCGCAGGGCGCGCAGGCCCTCGTCGCGCAGGGAGCCGCTCAGTGAGCGCGGTTCGGGGTGGGCGAATATCCACAGCACGTTCATACCGGCCAGCGTCGCAACGCGGCGGGCGGGCGACGAGTGGCCGGATGGCCAGGATGTGTGAGGATCTGGCCAGCGCCGACGATACGCGTCGGGCGCGGACCAGGGCCTCGATGCCGTCGGTGCCGATCGGCACCATGCCGGGCTGGCTGCACGGCTTCGCCGTCCACCAGCCCGTCACGCCGGTGATCGAGGCGCTGCGGGCGTTGCTGCTGGACCGGCCGGTGGGGGACAGCGCCTGGCAGGCGCTGTCCTGGTGCGGCGGGATCCTGGCCCTCGCGGTCGCCGTGTCCGGGGTGCTCTTCCGCCGCCGTACGGCGTGAGGGCTCGGGGGCTCAGGTTCCGTACGGGTGGGCCGCGCGTGCCGTGCGGAGGGCGTCGGCCCACCAGACGAGCTGGTCGAGCATGGCCGTGGCGGCGGTGTCCGGGCCCTGGGGGTCGGTCAGTTGGCCGTCCGGGCCGAAGGCCTCCCAGGCGCCGTGGAAGCTGACCGTGTCGCGCACGGTGACCGCGTGCACCTCGGCGAAGACGGGCCGCAGATGCTCGACCGCGCGCAGGCCGCCCGAGATGCCGCCGTAGCTGACGAAGCCGACCGGCTTGGCCTGCCACTGGCTGTAGTGCCAGTCGATCGCGTTCTTCAGCGGGGCGGGATAGCTGTGGTTGTACTCGGGGGTGACGACGGCGAACGCGTCCGCCGCGTCCAGGCGCGGGGTCACGGCCTCCAGTGCCTTGGTGTCCTCGGGGCCGGGCTGGTGGGTGAGGGACGGCGGGAGCGGGGTGTCGGCCAGGTCGACGACGTCCACGCTCAGGTCGTCGCGCAGCGCGGCGCGGCCGGTGAACCAGTCGGCGACCTTGGGCCCGAAGCGGCCCTCGCGGGTGCTGCCGACGATGACGGCGAGTCGGATCGGGCGGACGGGGGTGCGGGTGGGAACTGCGGTTGCGGTAGCCATGAGAAGAGGCTCGGACTTAAACAAAGGTTGAAGTCAAGCTACCCTCGGCGGCATGACGCACCTCACCTGGAAGACCCACGAGCTGACGGTCGGCGAGCTGTCCCAGCGCAGCGGGGTCCCCGCCTCCGCGCTGCGGTTCTACGAGCGCGAGGGCCTCATCCACAGCCGCCGCACCTCCGGCAACCAGCGCCGCTACACCCGCGACACCCTCCGCCGGGTGGCCTTCGTGCGCTCCTCGCAGCGGGTCGGCATCCCGCTGTCGCGGATCCGGGAGGTGCTGTCGCTCTTCCCCGAGGACCACGTCCTGACCAAGGAGGACTGGGCCCGGATCTCGGAGTGCTGGCGCTCGGACCTCACCGACCGCATCGAGCAGCT
Organism: Streptomyces sp. BRA346; assembly: GCF_052851135.1. Classification (NCBI taxonomy): domain Bacteria; kingdom Bacillati; phylum Actinomycetota; class Actinomycetes; order Kitasatosporales; family Streptomycetaceae; genus Streptomyces; species Streptomyces sp. BRA346. Next base: position 28,282 of record NZ_JAIWIH010000017.1, read on the forward strand.
GGAGAACCTCCGCGACCACCTGACCGACTGCATCGGCTGCGGCTGTCTGTCGATCGACAAGTGCGCGCTGGCCAACCCGTACGACAAGCTGGGCGAGCAGGGCGCGGGCGCGCGCCGACTGCTCAAGTCCTGCTGCTGAGCGCGGCCAGCAGCTCTTTCGTACGACTCTGCTCCTCGGGGGTGCCGACCGGCGAGGCGATCAGCTCCGTGGCCCCGGCCTCGGCCAGCGCCCGCAGCGCGCGTTCCACGGTCGTCTCGTCGCCGAGCACGGCGGTGTCCGCCGGGCCCGCCGCGCCCTCGCGGTCGAGCACCGCCCGGTAACTGGGAATCTCCTGGACCCGGGTGAACCGCCGGCGCAGCTCCGTCCGCCGGGCCTCGGGCTCCGCGGTCACCCCGACGAGCAGGAAGGCGACGACGCGCGGCGCGGGCCGTCCGGCGCCCTCGGCGGCCCGGGTGAGGGTGGGCACGATGTGGCGGGCGAGTGCGGTCGGGCCCGCCCAGACCGAGATGGTGCCGTCGGCCAGTTCGCCCGCGACCCGCAGCATCGACGGTCCCAGCGCGCCGACCAGCACCGACGGCGGTTCGGCTCCCGGGGCCGTCACCGAGCCGACCGCCCTCAGGGCCTCGCCTTCGTGACGGACGCTCTCGCCGTGCAGGAGCGGCACGAGAGCGGACAGGTAGGAGCGCAGATGACGGGCGGGCCGGTCGAAGGAGTAGCCGAACTGGTCCTCGACGACGTGGCGGTGGCTCACTCCGACCCCCAGCGTCAGCCGGTTGCCGGTCGCTGCCTGGACGGTCAGCGCCTGCGCGGCCAGGGTCAGCGGGTGGCGGGGGTACGTGGGGACCACGGAGGTGCCCCAGGCCAGGCCGGGCACCCGCGGGCCGAGGGTCGCGGCCGTGGTCAGCGCGTCCCAGCCGCCCTGTTCGGCCAGCCAGCCGGTGGTCAGGCCCGTGCGTACGGCCTCGCGGGCCTCGTCCACGACCGCGTCCAGGTGGGTGCCGAAGTCGTTGAGCAGCAGCCCGATCCGCATGCTCCTCACCGGCCTTCCGGGGTGATGTCGAGGACGGCCTTGCCCGGGATCCGGCGGCCGAGCAGGGCGTCCACGGCCTCCTCCACCCGTTCCCAGGACCCGCGCCAGGCGACCTCGGCCGACAGCTCGCCGCGGGCGGCGAGGGAGACGAGGACCGCCAGGTCCGGGCCGGGGCGCGACATGTCCGAGAAGGAGTGCAGCGACTTCGCGGGGCCCGGCGAGAAGATGCTGTTGGGCGGGAAGACGGCGGGCTGGTCATGGGCTGCCCAGCCGATCTGCTGGATCGTGCCGCCGGGGGCGAGGAGGTTCCAGGAGGCCACGAGGTGCGGCCCGCCCACGTTCTCCAGGACGACGTCCACGGGCCGGTCGACCGTGTCCAGGCCGACCACCACCTCGTCCGCGCCCAGCTCCCTCAGCCCCTCGCCGCGGGCGGCCCCGCCCACCGAGGCGATGACGTACGCACCGCCGCGCCGCGCCAGTTGGACCGCCGCCCGGCCCACCCCGCCGGACGCGCCCGTGATCAGTACCCGCTTCCCCAGCACGCTGCCCGCCGCGCGCAGCGTCCGCAGGGCGGTGAGGCCGACCACCGGGAGTGCGGCGGCGTCGGCCAGTGGCAGGGCGTCGGGCACCTCCGCGAGGGCGTCGGTGGCGACGGCGACGCGTTCGGCCCAGGTGCCGTTGGAGAAGGCGACGACGCGCGCTCCGGGGGCGGGGCCGGAGCCGTCGGCCGCCGCGCGCAGTACGACTCCCGCCACGTCGTAGCCGAGCACGGCGCCGATCGGCCGGTGCAGGGCCCAGCGCAGCTCTCCGTAGTTCATCGAGGCGTGGTGCACCTCGACCAGGGCCTCGCCGGGGCCGGGCTCGGGTTCGGGGATCTCCCCGAACCGCAGTGACCTGGGTGCTTCCGGATCGACGAGCAGCGCGCGTACGGCACTCATGACTGGCTCCCCAAAGGCAGACAAGCGGACTGACGGTCCGCTTCTGCTTGCGGATACTATGAGGACTCCTGGTCCGCTTACAACCCCGCAGGGAGGTGCCGTGACGGAGGTCAGAGCAGAGCGTGCCGACGCCGCGCGCAACCGGCGGGCGATCCTGCGCGCCACCGAGGAGCTGCTGACGAACTGCGGCGCCGAACACGTCTCACTGGACCGGGTCGCGACCGCCGCCGGGGTCGGCAAGGGGACCGTCTTCCGCCGCTTCGGCAGCCGTACGGGGCTGTTCCAGGCGCTGCTGGCCGAGCGCGCGGCCCAGCTGCTGCACGAGATCGACCGGCCCGGACCTCCGCTGGGCACCGGCCTGCCGCCGTACGAACGGCTGATGGCCTTCCTCGACGCCCTCGCCGACCTCTCCCACCGTCATCTGTCCCTGATCGCCGCACATGAACGCGCCTGCGGCGAGGACAAGTTCGGCGACCCCACCTACCAGGGGTGGCACGCCCATGTGCGTGATCTGATGCGGCAGATCCGGCCCGGCCTGGACGCCGACTTCCTGGCCCACATGCTGTTGGCCGCCTTCTACGGAGAGCTGGTGCGGCAGCTGACGGCGGACGGGGACTGGCCGCGCTACCGGCGGTCGGTGCGGGACCTGGCGGACTTGATGCTGGGCCGGGGAGACCCGTGACGCCTCAGAACATGTCCGGGCACCACGGCCGCCGCGGGGTGCGCAGCAGCGTGTCGGCCAGGGCAGCGGCGCCGGGGCGCTCCTCCTCGGCCCGGCCCAGGGCGGTGAGGCGGACCGGCGACTCGTCGCCCAGCCACACGGTGCCCAACTCGCCGATGTCCATGGTCAGGTCGGCCGCGCGCGTGGTGGGGGCGCAGGTGGCGCCGTCCGGGGTGGCGTCCAGCAGGTAGCGGCCGCCCGCCAGTCCGGCCCGGTCGCGCAGGTCGAGGACGAGTGAGCCGGACACCGGGTACGTACGGGCCTCCAGCAGCGCGGGGACGTCCAGCGGGCGCAGCCACAGGTAGTCGGCGTACGTGGTGGGCCGGGCCGCCCGCGGGTCGCCGAGGAACAGCGGGAGCAGATCGTCCGGGGCGCGGCTGCCGGTGACGACGTGCTGGACCCAGTCGATGGAGCACAGGAAGTGCCACAGCGCGCGCTCGGCCGCCGGGGTGACGCCGATCAGGCTGCGGACCGTGGCGGTGTCCTGGGGCCGCTTGTTGCCCTCCCAGCGGTCGTCGGTGGTGAAGGTGAGCAGGCCGTCGACCGTGCCGTCGGGGGAGCGGTAGAGGACGTGGAACGGCTCGTTGGTCCAGCCGTCGCCCGGGAACCGGAGCTGACCGGTGTTGAGCTTCCACCAGCGCTCGGTGCGGTCGATGACGCCGTGTTGCCGGGCGCGCAGCCGCTCGTGCAGGGCGGGGCCCAGCTCCCGTACCTCGTCGGCGTCGGCGTAGTCGACCCGGCCGCCGCAGCCGGGCCCGGCGTAGCGCGGGTCGAGACCGGCGCGGGCGACGTCCACCGACCACTCGGTGACCCAGGTGGCCGGGCCGAAGCCGTACCGCCCGTAGATCGGGTACTCGGCGGCGAGCAGCGAGGCCACCGCGTCACCGCGCTCCTTGGCGGCCCGCAGGTCGTGGTCCATCATCCGGCTGAGCAGGCCCCGGCGGCGGTGGGTGGGCGACACGGTGACGTTGGTGATCGCGTCGGCCGGTACGTCGGCCCCGCCGACCGCCGTCAGCCGCTGGTCGTGGCTGCGGAAGGTGGCGACACAGCGGTCCCCCTCGAACGCCCCCTGGGTGCGGTCCAGGTCGATGCCCGCGCTCCGCACCTCCAGCTCCTCCTTGGAGACGTCCGGCGACCTCAGGAAGCCGATGTGCATCGCGCGGAGCCAGTTGGGGAGGTCGGACGCGTCGAGGGAGGTGCGGATGTGGGCGGCCATGCGGCCACGCTAGGCGGCCGCCGCCACCGGCCGCACGCGATTTTTCATCCCCAGCCTGTGGATGCCCGGCGCGGTCCCGGCGCGGACCCGGCGGGCCACCTACGAGAGCAGGTCGTCGACCTGGGCCTCGCCCTCGCGGTACCGGCGCGCGATCTCCGCACTGCACTGGTCGGCGGTGCGCTGGAGCCCCTGACGCCGCCGGGACACCTGCTGCTCGTACCCCTCCAGGCGGCCCATCGCGCCGTGCAGCTCCTCGTCCGTGCGCGCCGGGAGGTCCGACAGGCCGATCTCGGCCAGCATCTCTTCGGCCAGCCGCTCGTACTCCGCGCTGTGCGGGGTGCCGAGCGTCACATGGCGGGCGGAGGTGCGGTGCCGGGACGGGACGTCCGCCAGGATCTCGGGCAGCAGCTCGACCAGCTCCGCGGGCTCCGCCGACGGCCCGTCCGCCGCCACCGGCGCCCCCGGCCGGCGGCGGCGGGTCAGCTCGGCGCGGAGGATGTCGATCCGGCCGTGCAGCAGTCTGCGCACATAGCTCAGGTCCGCCTCCTCGCGCTGCGCGGAGCGGCGCAGCGCGCGCAGCTCCGCCAGTCGCAGCCCGCCCAGGGTCCCTGTCCCCGCCGCCCCCGCCGATGCCGCCGACGGCACGGCCGCCGACGGCACGGCCGCCGACGGCACGGCCGCCGACGGCACGGCCTCCGCGTCGGCCAGCCGACCGCCGCGCTGGCTCGGCGGCCGCGCCGGCAGCGGGCTCTCGGTGGCCATGGGCCGCTCGGTGCCCGGTGTGATCATCCTTGTCCGTCCCCTCCAGCGATGCGCCATTCCCGCAGTTCCTGCCCACCTGCACCGCCTGCACGCATCGTGCCACTCCGAATGGCCCCTGTGCAGCGGCCGTCCACCCGATCGGCCCCGATGGGCGCAGGGCATGATGGTCCGTATGCGTGCTGTGGTACAGAGAGTGGACGGGGCGAGCGTCGTCGTGGACGGCGAGACGACCGGGGAGATCATCGGGCACGGGCTGTGCGTCCTGGTCGGGGTGACGCACGACGACACCCCGGAGAAGGCGGCGCAGCTGGCCCGCAAGCTGTGGTCGGTGCGCATCCTGCCGGGCGAGAAGTCCTGCTCGGACCTGGACGCTCCGCTGCTGGTCATCAGCCAGTTCACGCTGTACGGGGACGCCCGCAAGGGCCGTCGGCCCACCTGGAACGCGGCGGCGCCCGGCGATGTCGCCGAACCGCTGGTGGACGAGGTGGTGGCGCGGCTGCGGGAGCTGGGCGCAAAGGTGGAGACGGGCCGGTTCGGAGCGGCCATGAAGGTCTCGCTCACGAACGACGGCCCGTTCACGGTGATCGTCGAGGTCTGATCGTGGAGGTCTGATCGTGGAGGTCTGAAAGCTACGGCTCGACGACCGTCTCCTGCGAGGCCGCCGTGGAGTCCGCGATCAGCGCCGCGTCCACCGGGACGTTCCGCTTCACCAGCGCGAGCGCGATCGGCCCCAGCTCGTGGTGGCGGGCCGAGGAGGTCACGAAGCCCAGCTGACGGCCCTCCTCGCCGTCCGCCGCGAGCCGTATGGGCGCGCCGTGGCCCGGCAGCTTCACCTCGCTGCCGTCGAGGTGCAGAAAGACCAGGCGGCGCGGCGGCTTGCCCAGGTTGTGCACCCGGGCGACGGTCTCCTGACCGCGGTAGCAGCCCTTCTGGAGATGGACGGCGGTGCCGATCCAGCCCAGCTCGTGCGGGATGGTCCGGTGGTCGGTCTCCAGGCCGATCCGCGGCCGGTGCGCCTCGACGCGCAGCGCCTCGTACGCCAGGACGCCGATCGGCGGGCCGTTCTTCGCCGCGAAGGACTCCAGGTCGGCGCGCGGCAGGAACAGGTCGCGGCCGTGCGCGGTCTCGCGGGCGACGGTGCCTTCGGGGGTCTCGGCGATGCTGCCCGCCGGGAGGTGGACGACCGCGTACTCCTCGGTGCGGTCCGCGATCTCGACCCGGTAGAAGAACTTCATGCTCTCCAGGTACGCGATCAGCTCGTCCTGGCTGCCGGGCTCCACATGGGCCCAGGTGGTCTCGCCGTCGTCGACGAGGTAGAGCGCGTGCTCGATGTGGCCGTGCGCGGAGAGGATCAGCGCCTCGGTGGCCTCACCGGCGGGAAGCTCGCTGACGTGCTGGGTGAGCAGCAGATGCAGCCAGCTCAGCCGGTCGGCACCGCTGACCGTGACGACTCCGCGGTGCGAGAGGTCCACGAAGCCGGTGCCGTCGGCGAGCGCGCGCTGCTCGCGGAACAGGTCGCCGTAGTGGGCGGCGACGCCTTCGTCGGGGCCCTCGCCGGGGACGGCGCCGGGCAGCGACAGCAAAGGGCTCTTCATGCGGTTCACCCTACGACGTGGACGTGCGGCTCTTGCCCGGGTCCTGCGCGCGGTGCGCTGCGGAACACGAGGCGCAGCGGCCGAAGATGGCGAAATGCTTCATGTCGGTGTCGAAGCCGAAGGACGCCCGCAGCTGCCGGGTGAAGGACTCCGCGACCGAGACGTCGGCCTCGATGACCTCCGTGCAGTCCCGGCACACCAGGTGGATGTGGTGGTGCCGGTCGGCCAGGTGGTACGTGGGGGCGCCGTGCCCGAGATGGGCATGGCTGACGAGGCCCAGCTCCTCCAGCAGCTCCAGCGTGCGGTAGACGGTGGAGATGTTCACACCGCTCGCGGTACGGCGCACCTCGGTGAGGATGGCGTCCGGAGTGGCGTGCTCCAGGGTGTCGACGGCTTCGAGCACGAGCTGGCGTTGCGGGGTGAGTCGGTAGCCGCGCTCCCGCAGATCGGTCTTCCAGTCGGTGGTCGCCACGGTGCCAGTGTAGGCGGCACGGCACCGGGGCGCGGTCGCGCTCGGCTGGAACGGCTCAGGGCTCCGCTCAGCGGAAGAAGGCGATCCCGTCGTCCGGCAGGTCCTTGAGGTCCTTGGCCCACTCGCGGGGGTCGACGACCTTCTTCAGGTGCGCGGACATGTACGGGCGCAGCTCGACCTCGGGGGTGGCCTTCTCGCCGACCCACATCAGGTCGCTGTTGACGTAGCCGTACAGCCGCTTGCCGCCCGAGTACGGGCCGGAGGCGGAGGTGCGCGCCACGGCGTCGGTCGCCAGGTCGATCTGCGGCTTGCCGTCCGCCAGCTCGCCGTACCAGACCTCGACGACGCCCTGGTCGCGGATCATCACGACCTCGACCTTGCGGTCCTTGTCGATCCGCCAGTATCCGGACTCGCTTTCCAGCGGGCGGACCTTCTTGCCCTCGGAGTCCAGCACCCAGGTGTGCGAGATGTACTCGATGAAGTCGCGGCCGTCGTGGGTGAAGGTCGCTTCCTGCCCGAAGTTGCACTTCTCGGCGCCGGGGAAGTCCGAAACGCCGGCGCCTTCCCAGTTGCCGAGCAGGAAGGCCAGCGGCACCAGGTCCGGGTGGAGGTCGGAGGGAATCTCGATCATGGGTTCAGACGATCCGTCGCTAGGCGGGCGGGGGCGTTAAGGGGGCGGAGCGCTCAGCGCTGGCCCTGGTAGAGCTTCTTCCAGGTCAGCCCGACGAAACCGAGGCTGGCCACGATGACCAGGATCAACAGGGTGGTGAAGACTGCCTCAAGCACGAGCTGCTCCTCGTAACGGATGACGGACCGGGACCGAGTCTAGTCGCCGGACCGGCGAGCCTAGGCTTGGGGCATGGCGAACAAGCTCGTGATCAAGGTGACGGCGGGTGCGGACGCGCCCGAGCGGTGCTCGCAGGCGTTCACGGTGGCGGCGGTGGCCGTGGCGAGCGGGGTCGAGGTCTCGCTGTGGCTGACCGGCGAGTCGACGTGGTTCGCGCTGCCGGGCCGGGCGGCGGACTTCTCGCTGCCGCATGCGGCCCCGCTGCCGGAGCTGATCAGCGGCATTCTGGCGGGCGGGACGATCACGGTGTGCAGCCAGTGCGCGGCGCGGCGGGAGATCGACGAGGCGGATCTGATCGAGGGCGCGCGGATCGCGGGCGCGCAGGTCTTCGTGAGCGAGATCATGCCGGACGGCGTGCAGGCGCTGGTCTACTGACCCCGGGGCCCGGCACCCGCGTCTCAGTGCCGGTGGTAGTGGTCGTCCAGCTCCCGCCACCACCGGTCGGACTCCTCGTCCCCCGACTCGTCCCACCAGCGGTCCTGCGGACCCCGGCGGTTGGCGACGATGGCCGCCACCGGCGGGATGACCATCGCGACGATGCACATCACGACGGCGGCGGGGACGGACCACAGACGCACGAAGGCCCAGGCCGAGATGAAGAGCGTCAGACACGCGCCCATCAGGAAGAAGTATGCGTGGCGGCGTCGCGCGTACATATGGCCAGGATACGTCCGGGGCCATCGCGCCGACAGACGAAACGGCCGTGGACCATGCGGAAGGGCCGCATCCCGCCGAGGCGTCCAACCCCGGGATGCGGCCCTCCTGCGTACGACGCGTGGTGTGGCGTCAGACGGCGATGGCGACCTCCGCCAGCCCGCCCTTCTGTGCGACGACCGTGCGGTCGGCGGTGCCGCCCGGGACCAGGGCGCGCAGCGTCCAGGTGCCCTCGGCGGCGTAGAAGCGGAACTGTCCGGTCGCGGAGGTGGGAACCTCGGCGGTGAACTCGCCCGTGCTGTCCAGGAGGCGCACGTAGCCGGTGACGGGCTCGCCGTCGCGGGTCACCTGGCCCTGGATCGTGGTCTCACCGGGCTTGATGGTCGAGGCGTCGGGGCCGCCTGTCTGCGCTCCACACATGTGTCTGTCCTTAACTTTCGGGGAGGAGAGGGGGTCAGCTGCCGGAGCCGAGCTCGATCGGCACGCCCACCAGCGAGCCGTACTCGGTCCAGGAACCGTCGTAGTTCTTGACGTTGGTCTGGCCGAGCAGCTCGTGCAGCACGAACCAGGTGTGCGCCGAGCGCTCACCGATGCGGCAGTAGGCGATGGTGTCCTTCGACAGGTCGACGCCCTCGCCCTCGTACAGCTCCTTGAGCTGCTCGTCGGACTTGAAGGTGCCGTCGTCGTTGGCCGACTTCGACCAGGGGATGTTGCGGGCGCTCGGCACGTGGCCCGCACGCTGCGACTGCTCCTGCGGGAGGTGCGCCGGGGCGAGCAGCTTGCCGGAGAACTCGTCGGGCGAGCGGACGTCGACCAGGTTCAGGCTGCCGATGGCCGCCACGACGTCGTCGCGGAAGGCGCGGATCGAGCTGTCCTGCGGCTTGGCCTTGTAGTCGGTCTTCTCGCGGGACGGGACCTCGGAGACCAGCTCGCGGGAGTCCAGCTCCCACTTCTTGCGGCCGCCGTCGAGCAGCTTCACGTCCTGGTGGCCGTAGAGCTTGAAGTACCAGTAGGCGTACGCGGCGAACCAGTTGTTGTTGCCGCCGTAGAGGACGACGGTGTCGTCGTTGGCGATGCCCTTCTCGGACAGCAGCTTCTCGAAGCCCGCCTGGTCCACGAAGTCGCGGCGCACCGGGTCCTGGAGGTCCTGCTTCCAGTCGATGCGGACGGCGTTCTTGATGTGGTTCGTGTCGTAGGCGGACGTGTCCTCGTCGACCTCGACGATGACCGTCTTGGGGTCATCGATGCGGGCCTGTACCCAGTCGGCGTCCACCAGGACGTCACTGCGGCTCATGTGTCTCTCCTCCGGGGCAGTTGCGGCGGTACGGGCGCTCGACGCGCGGTGCTGACGCGGCGGAGCCTGGTCGCGAGCGTACGAGCGGAGTGCGGGAAGGCCCGGCAGACGGGCCGGAGGGGGCGGGGCCGAAGCTGCGGCGGCCGCGCGCGTCCCTCGGTTTCAGACGGCGCGACAGAGCATGGCGGCGACGCGGCACAGGTCGACTGCCCGCCGCTTCGTGAGATCCGCCTGTCGCTTCATGGGTCCGATCGTAAGGACGGACGGGCGGGCATGTCACCGGTGTGTCGCATGGTGAGACGCTTATGTCCGCGATGTGAACGGGCAGGGGTGCGGACGACCACGGACGACGGCCGCCGGGGTGCCCGGCGGCCGTCGGTGTCTGCCATCGCGGACATGATCGTCTCGTTACGTGGACACCATGCGGTCCCGAGACGGTCCTGAGGCGGTCCGTGCCGGACGGGTCAGCCCGTCAACGCGACGTTATTACCCGCGACCGAGACGTCTATGCCGTCCTTGTCGGTCTTCACCGTCTCCAGCCGCATGCCCCGCGGCATGCCGTCGATCTTCCGCTCCATGTCGGTGCGCTCGCGCACCTTGTCCTCCCACTGCGGGATGGATCCGCCGGGGATGCGCTCGGCGTGCAGCTTGATCGTGTCCCCGTTCACGATGGTCACGCTGGAGCGGGCGCTGAGGCTGAAGCCCAGCAGGTTCCCGGTGATCTTGACCTGGTTGGTCCCCGTCGGGTCGTAGCCCACCGTGACTCCCGGGCCCGCGGCCCGCGAGAGGTCCGCGTACGAGATGTGGGCCGAGCCGCTGGCCCGGTCCGCGGTGGCCGACGAGAAGTTCCCCCCGATGCGGACGTCGTGCAGCTGGGCGTTCAGCTCGGAGACGCGGACGGTGGTGCCGCCGCCCGCGTCCGTCGTCAGCCCGTCCACGCCGACGTCGACCTCGTCCAGCTCCTTGCCCGCGACCTGGGTCAGGAACGGGAAGCCCTTGATGGAGACGCTGGGGGTGGTCGTCAGCCCCTGCGAACTCTTGATCTTGTCGGCGGCCTTGGACTCCGCCATGGACACCGCCACCCGGTCGGCGCCGACGAAGAGGCCGCCGAGTATCACGGCGATGATCAGAGTGATGCGTAGTGCGCGCATGTACGTAGATCCCCCAGGCTCTCGCTCAGGCCCTTGCCTGACGCAGCGAGCCTAACCGGAGTAAGCACCCGGGGGCCTGGCACCGCAGATACCTGGCGTATCGGACCCCCGGCGGATCACACCAGCGCGCGGCCCAGGACGTAGACGGCGGGGGCCGCGGCCGCCAGGGGCAGGGCCACTCCGGCCGTCATGTGGACGAAGCGGGACGGGTAGTCGTACGCCGCGACCCGCAGCCCCACCAGCGCACACGCCCCGGCCGCGAGCCCCAGCACGGCGGCCGTGCCGGTCCCGGTACCGGTGAGGTGCCCGGCCCCCACGCCCGCCCCGGCCGCCGCGAGCAGCCCGAGGACGACGGCGGCGGGCGTCGGCAGCGGCAGCGCGCGGGCCAGCGTGCCCACGGCGACCGCGGCCGCGCCCACCACCACGGCGTCCGGGGACTCGGCGATCGCGGCCAGGTAACCGGCCGCGATCACGGTGATGGCGGTCGAGGCGACCGCGGCGGTCAGCCCGTACATCCGCTCGTCCGCCGAGGCGTGGCTGCGCAGCTGGAGGACGATCACCAGCAGCAGCCAGACGCCGAGCGTGCCGATGATCACCGTCGGTGCGTAGACGCGGCCGGTGGCGAGCAGCCCGGCGTCGGCCGCCAGACCGCCCAGGAAGGCCAGCGCGATGCCCTGCCGGGCGGGCCACATGCCGTTCAGCCGGAACCACCCGGCCGCCGTGACCGCCTGGAGCAGCGCCACGACCACGGCCACCGCGGGCTCGCCGAGCGGCGCGGTGGCCGCGAGCAGCGCGGCCAGCGCGGCCGTGAGGGCGGCGGGCTGGAGCCCGGGGTCGACGATCTGGGGGCGGCCCTCGGCGCGGGCCTTCTCGGCGGCGGTCATCGGCCGGGCGGGCTCGGGCTGCGCGGCCTGCGGCTGCGCGGGCCCCGGCTGCGCAGGCTGCGGCGCGGCGGGCCGCCCCGTCTGCGGCCCGGGATGCGCCTGCTGCGCCTGCTGCGCCTGCTGCGCCTGCATGGCCTGCTGTGCGTGCTGCGCCTGCGCGGCCTGCTGCGCCTGCATGGCCTGCTGGTACTGGTGCTGTTGTTGCTGCTGCGCGTAGTGCTGCTGCTGGTCCCAGCCCGCCGCGTACTGTTGCTGGTGCGCGGCGGCGTAGGGATCACCCTGCGGCTGCTGGTACGGCTGCTGGTAGGGCTGGTGCTGTTGTTGCTGCTGCGCGTACGCCTGCTGCTGCGGATAGCCGTACCCGGACGACTGCCCCTGGGCGTACGCGCCGTAGGGATCGGCGGGCGGCTGTTGCTGCTGCTGTCCCTCGTACGGCGGTGGGTACGACCCGTACGGCCCAGGCGGCTCGTACGGCGCGTGCGGATCGTGTGGCTGATGCGGCTGGTTGCTCATGACGTCGTACGTCACCCTCCTGCGAACGGCGGAAGCACCTCGACCGTGCCGCCCTCGGCCAGTTGGACCGTCTTGTGATCACGGGTGCCGACGGGCGCGCCGTCGACCAGGAACGAACAGCGCAGCAGGACCCGGGCGAACTCCGGTCGCAGGGCGTGCCGCTCGCGGGCCGCGTCGAGCGCGTCGGCCAGCGTCACCGCCGCGTACGGCTCCTCGGAGGTGCCGGCCGCTGCCCGGGCCGCGGCCCAGTACCGGATGGTTCCGGCGGGGGTGTTCTTCAGCGCCATCGCGTGTCCCTCTCCCGTCTTCTGCCGTCCTCCATGATGACGGGTGCGGAAGGGACCCGGGGACGCAGCACGCCCCCGGGAAAATCGGGGCCGTTTCACGGCCTGCTCGCTTAGGGTTTCTCTGTGCTGGTCCGACTCATACGGGCGTATCTGCGGCCCTACACCCGAACGATCAACGTGATCGTGCTATTGCAGCTCGTACAGACACTCGCCACCCTCTATCTGCCCACCCTCAACGCCGACATCATCGACGACGGGGTCGTCAAGGGCGACACCGGCTACATCCTCGTCGTCGGCGGCCAGATGATCGCCGTCACCCTGGTGCAGATCGTGTGCGCCGTCGGCGCCGTCTACTTCGGCGCCCGCACCGCCATGGCGCTCGGCCGGGACATCCGCGCCGACGTCTTCGACCGGGTGCAGTCCTTCTCCGCCCGTGAGATGGGCCGGTTCGGGGCGCCTTCGCTGATCACCCGCACCACCAACGACGTGCAGCAGGTGCAGATGCTGTGCCTGATGTCCTTCACGCTGATGGTGTCGGCGCCCATCATGTGCGTCGGCGGGATCGCCATGGCGCTCAATCAGGACGTGCCGCTGTCCGGGCTGCTGCTGCTGATCGTGCCGGTGCTGGGCATCACCGTCACCCTCATCGTCCGCGGGATGCGCCCGCTGTTCCGGGACGTCCAGGAGCGCATCGACACCGTCAACCGGGTGCTGCGCGAGCAGATCACCGGCATCCGGGTGATCCGGGCCTTCGTCCGCGACGGCCATGAGCGGAACCGGTTCACCGGCGCGAACACCGCGCTGATGGATGTGTCGCTGCGGGCCGGGCGGCTGATGTCGCTGATGTTCCCCACCGTGATGCTGGTGGTGAACCTGTCCAGCGTCGCCGTGGTCTGGGCGGGCGGGCACCGCATCGACAGCGGCGGGATGCAGATCGGCGCGCTGACCGCCTTCATCAGCTATCTCATGCAGATCCTGACGTCGGTGATGATGGCCACCTTCATGTTCATGATGGTGCCGCGCGCCGAGGTGTGCGCCGAGCGCGTCCAGGAGGTGCTGGACACCGGGACCAGCGTCGTCCCGCCGCTGGTGCCGGTCGCGCCCGCCGCGTCCGCCGACGGCGGCCGCGGGCTGCTGGAGCTGCGGGGCGTGGAGTTCCGGTACCCGGGCGCCGAGGAGCCCGTGCTGCGCGACGTCTCGCTGACCGCCCACCCCGGCCGGACCACCGCCGTCATCGGCTCCACCGGCAGCGGCAAGTCCACCCTCCTCGGGCTGGTGCCCCGGCTGTTCGACGCGACCGACGGCAGCGTCCGCCTCGACGGCGTGGACGTGCGCGACCTCGACCCCGCGGTGATGTCCCGGTCCATCGGCCTCGTACCGCAGAAGCCGTACCTCTTCTCCGGCACCGTCGCCTCCAACCTGCGGTACGGAAAACCGGACGCGAGCGACGAGGAGCTGTGGCAGGCCCTGGAGACCGCGCAGGCGCGGGACTTCGTCGAGGCCATGGAGGGTGGCCTGGAGGCGCCCATCGCCCAGGGCGGCTCCAATGTCTCCGGCGGACAGCGGCAGCGGCTGGCGATCGCCCGCGCCCTGGTCCTCAAGCCGTCCGTCTACCTCTTCGACGACTCCTTCTCGGCGCTCGACTACGCCACCGACGCCCGGCTGCGGGCGGCGCTGGCGGACGAGACGGGGAACGCGACCGTCGTCATCGTCGCCCAGCGGGTGTCCACCATCCGCGGCGCCGACCGGATCGTGGTCCTCGACGAGGGGCGCGTCGTCGGCAGCGGCACCCACGGCGAGCTGATGGCCGGCAACCAGACGTACCGGGAGATCGTGCTCTCCCAGCTCACCGAGCAGGAAGCCGCATGAGCCAGTCATCCACGAGTTCTCCGGCACCCCGCAGGGGTCCCGCGCCCGCCACCGGACCCGCCCGTTTCATGGGCGGCCAGCCCGTCGAGCGGTCCATGGACTTCCGCGGCTCGGGCCGCCGTCTGCTGGGCGCCCTGCGCCCCGAGCGCGGCATCGCCTTCGCCGTGCTCGCCCTGTGCACGGTCAGCATCGCGCTGACGGTGCTGGGCCCCAAGGTGCTCGGCCACGCCACCGACCTGATCTTCGCGGGCATCGTCGGCCGGCAGCTCCCGGAGGGCGCCACCAAGGCCGAGGCCGTCCAGCACCTGCGCGACAGCGGCCAGGGCACCGTGGCCGACATGGTCGCCTCGATGAACGTGACGCCCGGCCAGGGCATCGACTTCGGGGCCGTCGGCACCGTCCTGCTGTGGGCGCTGGGCCTGTACGTCGTGGCCTCGCTCCTCAACCTGATCCAGGCGCGGGTGGCCACGAACGTCGTCCAGCGCGCGGTCTTCCGGCTGCGCGAGGACGTCGAACAGAAGCTGGCGCGGCTGCCGCTGTCGTACTTCGACAAGCAGTCGCGCGGCGAGGTGCTGTCGCGGACCACCAACGACATCGACAACATCCAGCAGACGCTCCAGCAGACGCTCAGCCAGATCATGGCGTCGCTGCTGACCCTCGTCGGCGTGCTGGCCATGATGTTCTGGATCTCGCCGCTGCTGGCGCTGGTGGCGCTGGTCACCGTCCCGGTGTCGGTGCTGGTCGCGACGCGCGTCGGCAAGCGGGCCCAGCCCCAGTTCGTCCAGCAGTGGAAGACCACGGGGCGGCTCAACGCCCACATCGAGGAGATGTACACCGGCCACGCCCTGGTGAAGGTCTTCGGGCGGGAGCGGGAGTCCGCCGAGGTCTTCCGCGCGCAGAACGAGAAGCTGTACGAGGCGGGCTTCCGCGCCCAGTTCATCTCCGGGCTCATCCAGCCCGCGATGACGTTCATCGGCAACCTCAACTACGTCCTGGTCGCCGTGGTCGGCGGGCTGCGGGTGGCGAGCGGGGCGCTGTCGATCGGCGACGTGCAGGCGTTCGTCCAGTACTCCCGGCAGTTCAGCCAGCCGCTCACCCAGGTGGCGTCCATGGCCAACATGGTCCAGTCGGGCGTCGCCTCCGCCGAGCGGGTCTTCGAGCTGCTGGACGCGGAGGAGCAGACCCCGGACCCGGCGGGCCCGGTGGGGCCGCGGACGGTGCTCGGCCAGGTGGAGTTCGAGGACGTCTCCTTCCGCTACCAGCCCGACACGCCCCTCATCGAGGGGCTCTCGCTGTCGGTGAGCCCCGGCCAGACCGTGGCCATCGTCGGCCCGACCGGCGCGGGGAAGACCACCCTGGTCAATCTGCTGATGCGGTTCTACGAGGTCAGCGGGGGCCGCATCACGCTCGACGGCGTCGACGCGGCCACCATGCCGCGCGAGGAGCTGCGCTCCCACATCGGCATGGTGCTCCAGGACACCTGGCTGTTCGGCGGCACGATCGCGGAGAACATCGCGTACGGCTCGGAGGGCGCCTCCCACGAGGCGATCGTGGAGGCCGCGAAGGCCACCCATGTGGACCGCTTCGTGCGCACCCTGCCGGACGGCTACGACACGGTGATCGACGAGGAGGGCACAGGCGTCTCCGTCGGCGAGAAGCAGCTGATCACCATCGCCCGCGCGTTCCTCTCCGGGCCGTCGATCCTGGTGCTGGACGAGGCGACCAGCTCCGTCGACACCCGCACCGAGGTCCTCATCCAGCACGCGATGGCCTCGCTGCGCACCGGGCGCACCAGCTTCGTGATCGCGCACCGGCTCTCCACGATCCGCGACGCGGACGTGATCCTGGTGATGGAGTCGGGCCGCATCGTGGAGCAGGGCAGCCACGACGCGCTGGTGGCGGCCGGGGGTGCGTACGCCCGGCTGTACGCGGCCCAGTTCGCGGAGCCGGTGGCCGAGCCGGACTAGGCCCTAGCGCCCCCGGACCGGGTCAGGGGGTGCGGGCCAGGGCCCAGCCCGCGATCCGGTGCAGCAGCTCCGCCGGGGCCGCGGTCTCCGCGTGGCCGAAGCCGGGCTCGATCCACAGCTCCGTGGACGCCCGGTCCGCCGCCGCCATCAGCATCCGCGGATGGTCCAGCGGGAAGTACGGGTCCCGGTCGCCGTGCACGATCAGCAGCGGCGTCGGCGCGATCAGGGGGACCGCGGCCACCGGCGGCAGCGGTTCCGGGTTCCAGCCGCGGGCGTCGATGCGGGTCCGCAGCCCGTAGCGGGAGACCAGCCGACCGGTCGGCCGGGTGATCGCCCAGTGGACGCGGCGCATCGGGGCCGTCCCCCGGTAGTACCAGCGGGCGGGGGCGCTCACCGCGACGACGGCGTCCGCTCCCGTGGTGTGCGCCCCCGTGCGCCCCTCGCGCTCCTCATCAGGCTCTGGCTTGTTCCGTGCGGACAGCGCCGCATGGCGGAGCACCACCGAGCCGCCCATCGAGAAGCCGACGGTGATCACCCGCCGGTGGCCCAGGGTGCGGGCCCAGTGCACCGCGGCCGCCAGGTCGAGGACCTCCCGGTCCCCGACGGTGGATCGCCCGCCGGACCGCCCGTGACCCCGGAACGAGAACGTGATCACGGCCGTACGCTGCGTGAAGGCCGATGCCACCCGGCGCAGCGCGGGCCGCTCCAGGGCGCCGGTGAAACCGTGCGCGACGACGATCACAGGGGTGTCCGCGGATAGTCCGCCGCCCGCCCGGGAAGGCTCGTAACGGGTCTCGATGGGGACCCCGTCCTCGGTGAGCAGCGTGGCTCTCCGGGCGCCCGCGGTATCCGGGGTCAGGGAACGTCGAGCAGATTCGGCCTCTCCACCGGGTGTCATGTGGGTTATTCTGCTGTGAAGGATCCGGGCAATGTCGCCCCCGGGTCCTTTTGTGCTTTCAGGGGCACCGTGCGCGTTTGAGCGCTGACACGCGCGTATGCCCCGGGGGTGCGAGCAGGACCGTACGAAGTAGTAGCCGCAGACTCCCCCGGGCGGAGCCCGGGAGGTGCCCCCTCTCGCAAGGGACCGAGGAGGAAACCGAGGCAATGGGCGAGCGAAGCGTGCACAACATCACGATCACGGCCGGGGCGGGTGGTGGACGATGAGTTCCCTCCTGCTGCTGACCAACGCACTCCAGCCCTCGACGGAGGTGCTTCCCGCCCTCGGCCTGCTGCTGCACAGCGTGCGGGTCGCCCCCGCGGAGGGCCCGGCTCTGGTGGATACCCCCGGTGCCGACGTCATCCTGATCGACGGCCGCCGCGATCTGCCGCAGGTGCGCAGCCTGTGCCAGCTGCTGCGGTCGACCGGCCCCGGCTGTCCGCTGGTGCTGGTGGTGACCGAGGGCGGGCTCGCCGCCGTCACCGCCGACTGGGGCATCGACGACGTCCTGCTGGACACCGCTGGCCCGGCCGAGGTCGAGGCCCGGCTGCGGCTGGCCATGGGCCGCCAGCAGATCACCACCGACGACAGCCCGATGGAGATCCGCAACGGCGATCTGTCGGTGGACGAGGCCACGTACAGCGCCAAGCTCAAGGGGCGGGTGCTCGACCTCACCTTCAAGGAGTTCGAGCTGCTGAAGTACCTCGCCCAGCACCCGGGGCGGGTCTTCACCCGGGCGCAGCTGCTCCAGGAGGTCTGGGGCTACGACTACTTCGGCGGCACCCGCACCGTCGACGTCCACGTACGGCGGCTGCGGGCCAAGCTGGGCCCGGAGCACGAGTCGCTGATCGGGACCGTCCGCAACGTGGGCTACCGCTTCGTCACCCCGGAGAAGGTCGAGCGGGCCGAGCGGGCCGCCGAGGAGGCCCGCGCCAGGAACACGTCGCGGGACACCGGCTCCGGCCCGGCGGGCTCCGGTCCGTCCGGCGGCGGGGCGCGCTCCGCGCCGGAAGCGGCACCTGCACGACCGGTCAAGACGTAGCTGGACCCGCGTAGACTTCGCGCGTGGCCAAGGTGACGCGTGATGATGTGGCAAGGCTGGCGGGAACCTCGACCGCGGTCGTCAGTTACGTCATCAATAACGGACCCCGGCCGGTCGCCCCGGCCACGCGCGAGAGGGTTCTCGCCGCGATCAAGGAGCTGGGCTACCGGCCCGACCGGGTCGCCCAGGCGATGGCGAGCCGGCGCACCGACCTCATAGGGCTGATCGTGCCGGACGCCCGCCAGCCGTTCTTCGCCGAGATGGCGCACGCGGTCGAACAGGCCGCCGCCGAGCGCGGCAAGATGGTGCTGGTCGGCAACTCCGACTACCTGGACGAGCGCGAGGTGCACTATCTGCGCGCCTTCCTGGGCATGCGGGTGTCCGGGCTGATCCTCATCAGCCAGGGCCCCAGCGAGAACGCGGCCGCCGAGATCGAGGCCTGGGACGCCCGGGTGGTGCTGCTGCACGAGCGGCCCGAGGCGATCGACGACGTGGCCGTGGTGCTGGACGACATCGGCGGCGCCCAGCTCGCGGTGCGCCATCTGCTGGAGCACGGCCACTCCTATGTGGCCTGCCTCGGCGGCACCGAGATAACCCCGACCGTCGGCGACCCGGTGACCGACCACGTCGAGGGGTGGCGCCGGGCGATGCAGGAGGCCGGGCGGTCCACGGAGGGGCGGCTGTTCCAGGCCCCGTACAACCGGTACGACGCCTACCAGGTCGCCCTCGGGTTGCTGGCAGGACCTGACCGGCCCCCGGCCATCTTCTGCGCCACCGACGACCAGGCCTTCGGGGTGCTGCGGGCGGCGCGCGAGCTGCGCATCGATGTGCCGGGCGAGCTGGCGGTCGCGGGCTTCGACGACGTGAAGGAGGCGGGTCTGACCGATCCGCCGCTGACCACGGTCGGCTCCGACCGGCCCGCGATGGCGCGCGCCGCGGTCGACCTGGTGCTGGACGACACCCCGCGGCTCGCGGTCTCGCGCCGGGAGCGGGTGCGGCAGTTCCCGTCCGCGCTGGTGGTACGGCGCTCCTGCGGCTGCTCGTAGCGTCTGGCCCTTATGTCGGGCATACCGACTTCTGCCCTGGTTCTCAGCGGATCCTCAGGTGGCTCTCATCCTTGCGCCGCAGAGTCTTGGACATGACGACGAGCCAGCGCCGTAGCGGCGACGAAGAGCCCTATCCCTACGCGTACGGCGGCGCGGCGGCCTATCCGCCGCCGCCCACCCATGAGCCGCGGACGCCGGTGACCACCCCCTCCGGGGTCACCGTGTGGCCGGGCGGTGGTGCAGATGGCACCGGCGGCGCGGGCGGCGGTGCGGACACCACGGCGATACCGCACCCCGGCGGTGGCCGCCGCAAGCGGCGGCTCTCCCGGTCGGCCGGGCTGATCGCCGCCGTGGCGGTGGTCTCGGCGCTGGTGGGCGGCGGTACGGCGACCTTCGTCAGCCAGGCCGCCGACAAGGGGGACACGGCCGTGTCGACCCCGGTCGTGGGCGTCAACTCCAGCAGCGGCAGCGGCGTGTCCGCCGTGGCGGCGGCCGTGAGCCCCAGCATCGTGGAGATCAGCGCGACGTCCGCCGCGGGCGACTCCACCGGCTCCGGCGTGATCGTCACCAGCGGCGGCGAGATCATCACCAACAACCACGTCATCTCCGACGCCGATTCGATCAAGGTGACGTTCAGCGACGGCAGCACGAAGAGCGCCTCGGTCGTCGGCACCGACAGCGGCAAGGACCTGGCCCTGATCAAGGTGAGCGGCGCGAGCGGCCTCAAGGCCGCGTCCCTGGGCGACTCCAGCCAGGTCAAGGTCGGCGACCAGGTCGTGGCCATCGGCTCGCCCGAGGGGCTGACCGGCACCGTGACCAGCGGCATCGTCTCCGCGCTGAACCGCGACGTCACCGTCTCCACGGACGAGGGCCAGGGCCGGCAGGGCGGCGGCCAGTGGCCGTTCGAGTTCGGCGGCGGCAGCTACAACGGCGACGTCGGCCAGTCGACCACCACGTACAAGGCCATCCAGACCGACGCCTCGCTCAACCCCGGCAACTCCGGCGGCGCGCTGATCAACATGCGGGGCCAGGTCATCGGGATCAACTCCGCGATGTACGCCCCGGCCTCCGGCCAACAGAGCAGCAGCGCGGGCAGCGTCGGCCTGGGCTTCTCGATCCCGGTCGACACCGTCAAGTCCGACCTCTCCGCCCTGCGCGACGGCGGCAGCGGCGGCAACGGCAACAGCTGAGCCGCCACGAGGCCACCCCGGCGCAGGTCGACGTGCGAGGCTGACAGCACAGCGCCCGTCCCGCCCACCGTTAAGGAAACCGATCCATGAGCCCCGTCGACCACGGCGATCAGCCCGCCCGCATCCTGATCGTCGACGACGAGCCGGCCGTCCTCGAGGCGCTCCAGCGCAGCCTCGCCTTCGAGGGCTACGCGACCGAGACCGCCGTCGACGGACTGGACGCCCTGGAGAAGGTCGGTACCTACGACCCGGAGCTGATCGTGCTCGACGTGCTGATGCCCCGCATGGACGGGCTCACCGCCGCCCGGCGGCTGCGCGCCACCGGGGTGACCGTGCCCGTCCTGATGCTCACCGCGCGCGACACGGTCGGCGACCGGGTCACCGGCCTCGACGCGGGCGCGGACGACTACCTCGTCAAGCCCTTCGAGCTGGACGAGCTGCTGGCCCGCATCCGCGCCCTGCTGCGCCGCAGCTCGTACGCGGCCGCGGCGGGCGCGCCGGTCGCCGACGACGACACGATGTCCTTCGGCGACCTGCGGATGGACCTGACGACCCGCGAGGTCACCCGGGGCGGGCGGCGCGTCGAGCTGACCCGCACCGAGTTCACCCTGCTGGAGATGTTCCTCGCGCATCCGCGCCAGGTCCTCACCCGCGAGCAGATCCTGAAGGCCGTGTGGGGCTTCGACTTCGAGCCGTCGTCCAACTCGCTGGACGTGTACGTGATGTATCTGCGCCGCAAGACCGAGGCGGCCGGTGAGCCGCGGCTCGTCCACACGGTGCGCGGCGTGGGGTACGTCCTGCGGCCGGCGGAGGGCGAGCCGTCGTGAGGCTCCGCGGACTCCCGCTGCGCTCGCGGCTGGCCCTGCTGACCGCGGTGGCGGTGGCGGTCGCGGTCGCGGTGTCGGCGTTCGCGTGCTGGCTGATCGTGCGCGAACAGCTCAGCGCACAGCTCGACTCGTCGCTGCGCACCGTCAAGGTCGACGAGCGCAATGTGGTGAGCATCCTGGACGCGTGCCAGAACCCCGACGGCGACGACGGCCACACCCCGCGCGCCCTCGGCTCGTACTCCGTGCAGATCGTGCTGCCCGACGGCAACCGCTGCCCCCAGCCCGGGGCGACGGAGCTGCCGGTGAGCGCCGACGACGTGGCGGTCGCCACCGGGCAGCGGCCGACCGCGCTGCACGACGCGACCGCCGAGGACGGCCGCGACATGCGCGTCTTCACCTACCGGCCGTCCGGCGGCCCCGACAGCCCGCTGCCGCGCGGTATCGCCGTCTCCATGGCGCGCCCGCTCAGCGAGGTGCAGGACCCGCTGAACACGCTCGCGCTCGTCCTCGCCCTCGTCGCCGGGATCGGCGTCGTCGGCGCCGGGGCGGCCGGGCTGTGGATCGCCCGGACCGGGCTCAAGCCGGTGGACCGGCTGACCCACGCCGTCGAGCACGTGGCCCGCACCGAGGACCTGGCCGTCCGCATCCCCGCCGAGGGCGACGACGAGATCGCCCGGCTGTCCCGGTCGTTCAACGCCATGACCGCCGCCCTCGCCTCCTCCCGCGACCGCCAGCAGCAGCTGATCGCCGACGCGGGGCACGAGCTGCGCACCCCGCTCACCTCGCTCCGCACCAACGTCGAACTGCTCGCCCGCAGCGACGAGACCGGCCGCGCCCTGCCTCCGGAAGACCGCAAGGCGCTCATGAGCAGCGTCAAGGCGCAGATGACCGAACTCGCGGCGCTCATCGGCGACCTCCAGGAGCTGTCCCGGCCCGACGCGCTGCCCGGCAGCGGGCCGCTCCAGGTGGTCGCGCTGCACGAGATCGCGGGCGCCGCCCTGGAGCGGGCCCGGCTGCGGGGCACCGGGCTCACCCTCGACGCCGCGATCGAGCCCTGGTACGTACGCGGCGAGTCCGCCGCCCTGGAACGGGCGCTGGTCAACCTGCTCGACAACGCCGTGAAGTTCAGCCCTTCGGGTGGTGTCGTCGATGTCGCCCTCAGAAGGGGTGAGTTGACGGTGCGGGACCGCGGTCCCGGCATTCCCGACGATGAACTCCCGCACGTCTTCGAGCGGTTCTGGCGTTCGCCGTCCGCCCGCAGCATGCCCGGCTCCGGGCTCGGGCTGTCCATCGTGGCCCGTACCGTCCAGAGTTGCGGCGGCCAGGTGGGGCTGCGGCCCGCACCGGGCGGCGGCACCGTCGCCTGGATCCGTCTCCCCGGCGCCCCCTCCGCCCCGCCCGAACCCGGCCCCTGACCTTCTCAGCCTCCGTACACGCCGGACTCAGCGGACGCACAGCCTCGGGCACCAGGTTGGGGCCCATGCACGAGACTTCCCGGATCCTGGTCGTGGACGACGAGCCTTCGGTGCGCGAAGCCCTCGGCAGAGCCCTGCGGCGCGAGGGCTACGAGGTCGACACGGCCGGGGACGGCGTGGCGGCGCTGCGCCGCATCGAGGAGGAGCGGCCCGACCTGGTGCTGGACGTGTACGTGATGTACCTGCGCCGCAAGACGGAGGCCGGGGGCGAGCCGCGCGTGGTGCACACGGTGCGGGGCGTCGGCTATGTGCTGCGGACGCATTAGGGTCGGCCGTCCGCGGGTACGGATGTGACGTCTACGGAAGGCGCTTCGGCTGTGGAAACGGGGGCCGGTGAGCGGGAGGTGAACCTCGCCGCCGAGCGGTACGGCGTCGAGGTCCGGGCCACGGTGATCTCCCTGTGCGGGGTGTTCGGGATCTTCACGGTCCCGCCCGGGCGGGTACCGGTGACGGTGCTGCTGGTGGTCGTCACCGTCGCCGCCTGCGCCGTGCGGTGGCGGGGCCTGCGGCGGCTCCCGGCCGGGGTACGGATGGGGCTCGACGCGACGGCGGTGGCGGTACCGGGGCTCGGACAGCCCCTCATGGGGCCGCAGGGCGTGAACATCTGGGTGATGGTCATCCTGGGGATCGCCGTCATCACCTTCCAGTACGAGTGGGCGACCCGGCCCGCCATCGGCCTCGGCCTGGCCGCGCTGACCCTCGCCACGTACGGCGTGGGATACGGCCTGGCCGCGCCCGCCCCGGGGCCGTCGCCCTTCTGGGTGGCGGCCCGGCAGACGGCCGAGTACGCGCTCGCCCGCGTCTCGTATCTGATCGTCCGGGCCAAGGCCAGGGCCGCCGACCGGGCGACCGAGCGCGAGGCGGCGGGACGCCGGGAGGCGTCGGTCGCCGCCGCCCGCCGCGCCGCCGGGCGCGCCTACCTCGCCACGCTGCACGACACGGCGAGCGCCACGCTGCTGATGGTGTCCCTCGGGGACTCCCGCGACTGGTCCTGGCTCCCGCGCCGGGCCCACCGCGACCTGGAGGCGCTGTCCGCCGTGCCCGGCCACGAGGCGGGCCGCGTCGACCTCGCGGAACTGCTGGGCGAGGTGGCCAAGGGCGCCGCGGAACCGGACGCGGCGCGGGCGGTCCGGGTGTCGGCCCGCGTCGACGGCCCGCTCATGATGCCCGCGGGCGCGGCGCTGGCCATCCTGCACGGCGTCGGCGCGGCCCTGGACAACGTGGCGCGCCACGCGGAGGTGGACGAGGCCGAACTGCGCGCGGGTCGCGACGCCGCGGGCACGGTCACCGTCGAACTCGCCGACCGGGGCCGCGGTTTCATCCCCGCGGCCGTCTCGGTGCAGCGGCGGGGGATATCCGGCTCGGTGGTGGGCCGGATGGAGGCGATCGGCGGCCGCGGCGAGGTCGACTCCCGCCCGGGCGAGGGCACCCGCGTCCGCTGGGAATGGCCCACCGTCCCGACGGCGACGGACCCTGCCGAGCCCGGCCCGCCGCGGGCGGATCCGGCGGCGGACGCCCCGCCCGAGCCCGGCCCGGAGGGGCGTACCACGTTCCGGGAGATCCACGGGCGGCTGGTGCGGGGGGTGCGGTGGGCGCTGCTGCTCGTCGCGTCGACCGTGCAGATCGGGCTGTGCCTGCCGCAGCTCCTCGCCCATCTGGGCAGCTACCACCCGCCCTCGGCGCCGGTCGTCGCGTACGCGGTGCTGGGCGCGGTCTCGGTGGTCACCGCCGGGCTGCTGGCCTCGGGGCGGGACGTCTCGGGGTGGCCGCGGTGGTGCGGGGTCGGGCTGGTGCTGGGGGCTTCGGCGCTGTGTGCCGCCACGGTCGGGGCCGACCAGCGGTTGCGCGAGGGGGACTGGGCGTTCGGGCTGGTCGGCTGGCACGGGCTGTATCTGCTGTTCGGGCTGTCGGTGAACGCGATCGGGGTGTTCCTGGGGGCGCAGGTCGTGCTGACCGCGATCCCGGTGGCCCTCACCGGCATGCCGGACGTGGCCCGGCTGGCGACGATGGGGATGTTCGCGGTGTCGATCTGCGGCTTCCAGTTCACGGTGGGGGTGCTGGCCCGGCTGTTGCGCCGGTCGGCGGAGACGGCGGGTTCTGCGGCGGCCCGGGAGGAGGAGCTGCGGACGCGCGAGGCGATCGCCGAGCAGATGCACCTCGACCACGAGAAGCGCTACGCGACGCTGCTGCGCACCACCGTGCCGCTGCTGGCGGGGCTGGCGCACGGTTCGCTGGATCCGCGGGACGGGCAGGTCAGACACCGGTGCGCGCTGGAGGCGGCCCGGATGCGGCGGCTGTTCGCGGAGGCGGACGAGGTGCCGGACCGGCTGGTGCACGAGCTGCGCGCCTGCATCGACGTGGCGGAGCGGGCGGGCGTGACGGTGGGTCTGGCGGTGCGCGGCGCGCGCCGGGACGTGCCGCAGGACATCCGCCGGAAGCTGGCGGATCCGGTGGCGGCGGTGCTGGCGGCCGGTCCGGCCGAGGCGCGGGTGACGGTGGTGCGCACCGGATCGCGGGTACGGGTCAGCGTCGTGGGCGACAGGACGGCGGAGCCGGACGGCGTGGCCGTGAAGGAGGCGGCGCCGGTGGCGGTGTCGCGTACCGCGGAGGGAGAGAAGGTGTGGGTGGAGGCGGTGTGGGAACCGGCCCCGGCCGCCGGGTAGTGCAGTCTCCTGGGGACAGGGGGAGCCGAGCGAACATGGGGTGACGATGCCGACCGAGACCGTCAGCGTGGCGCTGATAGACGATCATCCGGCGATCCTCGCGGGCGTCGAGGCGTGGTACGCGTCCTCGGACCAGCCGATCAAGGTGATCGCGGCGGGGGAGACCGCCGCCACCGCGTGGACACCGCCGGGCGACGGCGCCGACGTCGTGGTGTTCGACCTTCAGCTGAGCGACGCCGGGCCCGCCTTCGGGGAGTTGCGGCGGCTCGTGGACGCCGGGCGCCAGGTGGTCGTGTACACGATGCGCGACGAGGAGCAGACGGCGCTGACCTGCCTGGACCTGGGCGCAGCGACCTATCTGACGAAGACCGAGGGCAGCCGCCACCTGGTGGCCGCAACCCTCGCCGCCGCCCGGCAGCATCCGTACACCCCGCCCGCGCTTGCGGGCGCGCTGGGGACGAACGCGCGCAGCGACAGACCCAGACTGTCCCAGCGCGAGGAGGACGTGCTGATCGAGTGGTTCCAGTCGGAGTCCAAGGAACTGGTGGCGCAGCGGCTGAACATCAAGGTGCGCACGGTCAACACCTATCTGGACCGGGTGCGGATCAAGTACGCGAACGCGGGGCGCCCGGCGCGGACGAAAGCAGGTCTGGTGGCGCGGGCCATCCAGGACGGGCTGGTGGCCGTCGAGGATCTGTGAGGCCCGGGTCCGTGAGGCCCGGGTCCGTGAGCCCCGGTGACCCGCGGTCGTCGCCGCGCCAGTGGCCCACCAGGTTCGCGTACGTCGCGCAGTCCCGCACCAGCGACGCATGGGTGCCGCCGTGCAGGCCCGCAGTGTCGAGGACGAGGACGCGGTCGGCCCGCAGCGCCGAGCTGATGCGGTGGGCGATCACGATGAGGGTGCCCTCCCGGCCGCGGAAGGCGCGTTCGACCCGCTCCTCCGCGACCGGGTCGAGATGGCAGGTGGCCTCGTCGAGGATGACGACGCGCGCGGGGGAGAGGTATACCCGGGCCAGCGTGATGAGCTGCCGCTGCCCTGCGGAGAGGGCGGTCGGGCGCAGGGGTGTGCCGTCGTAGCCCCCGTGCTCGCGCACCAGAGCGGTGAGGCCGAGCACGCTCACCGCGTGGTCCAGCCTGCGCTGTTCGACGCCGGGGTGGAGGTAGGTCAGGTTCTCCCGGAGCGTTCCCGCGAAGACGTACGCCTCCTGGGGGACGAGTGCGATGGCCGAGCGCAGCCAGTCGGTGCGCAGGGTGGGCAGGTCGGTGCCGCCGAGCCGGACCGTGCCGCGCTCCGGGTGCTCCAGCCCCGCGAGGACGCCCACCAGCGTGGACTTGCCGATGCCGCTGGCCCCGACGAGGGTGAGGTGCTGCCCGTACGGGACGGTCACGGTGGCGCGGTCGAGGACGGGCGCGGAGTGCGGCCCGTAGCGGAACGTCACCTCCTCCAGGGCGAGGTCGAAGCGGTCCGTGGTGTGCGGGCCGCCCGGGTCGGGCGGGGCGGGGGCGGTGTGGCGGGTGAGCCGCGCGAGCACGGTGGCCAGTTCGAGGCCCATGTTGCCGACGGAGTGGACCAGGGCGCGCAGCGCCGGTTCGAGGCTGGTGACCAGATAGGTGGCCGCGCCCAGCAGCTCACCCGGGGTCAGCGCGCCGCCCGCCACCAGCCGGGGCCCCAGCAGGAGCAGCAGCACCAGCGGGGTGCGGGCGGCGAGGCCGATGAGTCCGGTGCGGACGCCGCCGACGGTGGCGACGGCCTCGGCGGCGCGCGCGTTCGCCCGTAGCCGGTCCTCCAGGTCGGCGGTCGCCCGGCCCACGGCGCCGCAGGCCAGGACGTCGCGCAGGGCGCCGATGACGCGGCCGGACTCCTCGGCGACGGTCTCCTCGCTGTCGAGGGAGGCGTCGTAGCGGCGCCGCCAGGTGCGCGAGAGCCGCAGCAGCGCCAGGCCCGTCACGCACAGCACCGGGAGGAGCAGCAGCCCGACGGCGGGGGCGAGCGCGGTCAGCCCGGCGACGGCGGCGAGGAAGGTGAACCCGGAGGTGCAGGCGGTCATCAGCAGGTTGGAGAGCAGTTGCCGGGCGCGCTCGGTCTGGTCCGTGATCCGGGACACGGCGCTGGTCCGCGGCGGCCGACCGGCCGCCACCGCACCGTGCAGACCGCCGCGCACGGTGACGGTCACCAGGTGGTCGCGCATCGCCTCCACGACGGTGGCCATACGGGGCACGGCCTGCCGGGTGCCGTACGCGCCCGCCACCATGACCAGCCCGTAGACGGCGAGCGTGGCGAGACCCGTGCGGGCGTCGTCGGCGAGGAACCCGTGGTCGAGGGCGGTCGCGACGAGCCGCCCCGACAGCAGCGCGGGCGCGGTGCCGAGCAGTGACCAGCCGATGAGCAGGCCCAGGTCGCGGCGGTGCGCGGCGAGGACCGGGCGCAGCGGATGACGCCCGGTGCGGGAGGGCTTGCGGTGGGCTCCGGTGGGGGGCATGCCGCTCACCACCCCAACCGCAGCCGCATGGTGGGGTGTTCGGCGCCCGGGAGCCGCAGCCGGAGGGTCTCGTCGGGGGCGGGGGCCTCCGGGGCGGGGCGCGGGTCGGGCGGCTGGAAGACGGCGCGGTACGCCGGGTCCTTCAGCAGCGCCTGGTGGGGCGCGAGCGCGCGCAGTGTGCCCCGGTCGAGCCAGGCGACCAGATCGGCCCCGGCGGCGGTGGACATGCGGTGGGCGACGATCAGCCGGGTCGTCCCGGACAGCACCCGGTCGAGCGCGGCGGTGATCTCGGACTCCGTCGCGGTGTCGACGCTGGAGGTGGCGTCGTCGAGCACCACGAGCCGGGCCTGCCGGGCGGCGACCCGGGCCAGGCCGAGGCGCTGGAGTTCGCCGCCGGAGAGCCGGAGCCGGTGCAGCGGGGTGGCCAGTCCGTCCGGCAGCCGGGTGACGAAGGCGTCGGCGGAGCCCGCCCGCAGGGCGGAGGCGACCCGGTGCGGGGGCGGGGGATCGTCGGCGTAGGCGAGCGCGTCGCCGAGGGTGTCGCCGAGCAGCGTGGGGCGTTCGAAGGCGTAGCCGACCGCGCGGCGCCGCTCGTCGGGGCGGATGTCGCGCAGCGGCACCCCGTCGAGGAGGACGTCACCGGAGTCGGGCGCGAGCAGCCCGCCCGCGACCTCGGTGAGCGTGGACTTGCCCGCGCCGGACGCGCCGATGACGGCGACGCTGTGCCCGGCGGGCACGTCGAGGTCGACGCCCTGCAGCAGCGGGGTCCCGGACCGCGCCACGCGGACGCCGCGCAGCGTGAGCCGCCCGGGCCCGTCGGGCAGCGGGCGGGTCCCCTCGGGCGGCGCGGGGACGTCGAGGAGTTCGCCGATCCGGGCGGCCGAGCCGCGGCACCGGGCGAGCTGGGCGAGCATCGCGGTCTGCTTGAGCAGCCCGAGCGCGTAGCCGAGATACGCCTGGGAGGCGAGGAGTTCGCCCGGGGTTATCCGGCCGTGCAGCACCCCGAGCCCGGCGACGGCGAGGACGCCGATCTGGACCAGCGGCGTCACCAGCCCGGCCTGCCAGGTCGCCTTCCGCTGGGTCTGCCAGAAGTCGAGCCCGGCGGCGCGCAGCCGGGGCAGCGGCGCGAGTACCCGAGCGGTCTCCTGCTCCGCCGTCCCGGCCGCCCGGATCGTCCGGGCGCCGCGCAGCGCGTCCACGAACCGCTCCGCCAGCTCCCCGTGGATCTCCTGGTACGTGTGGGTGGCGGAGCCGACCCTGCTCATCAGCCAGCGGCCGAGCCACCCCATCAGCGGCGCCCCGAGCAGGAAGAACAGCCCGAGCCTGACGTCGATGAGGAACAGCGCGACCAGCCCGCCGAGTGAGGTGAGGAGCGACGCGGCGAGCCCGACGAGGTACTGGGCGGCGGGCGCGGTCCCGGCGCTCGCCCCCAGCAGCCGGCTGAGGACGTCGCCCGTGCCGAACGCGTCCTGCCCGGCCCGGCCGAGGGCCAGCACCTGGTGCAGCACCCGGCGGCGCAGCGCCAGGGTGGCCCGGGCCGCCGAGCGCTTCTCCAGGATTTCCCGGGCGGCCTCGGTGGCGGTGGTGAGGGCGAGCAGCGCGACGACGAGGATGACGGCCCGGCCCTGCGGTGCCTTCCCGATCGCCGCGTCCAGCGCGCTCGCCAGGGCGGCCGGGAGCAGCAGCCGGGTGGCCGGGTCCAGCACCGCCACGGCGAGCAGACCGGGCGCGTGCCCGCCGCTCGCGCGCAGCGCGTCGCGCACGATGCCGTTGCTCGATGGCATGGGGTACTCCCTTGGCGCCCTGGGCGGGTCGGACGGCTCCCCGGAGGGGACGGCGGCGGTCAGGCCGCCAGCGGCGGCGGGCCGACGGGCCCGGTAGGCCCGGCAGGGCCGATCGGCGGCGGGCCGACGCGGCGGCGGACCTCGGGGAACACCTCGGTGGCGAGGCGTTCGAGGTTCCGCAGCGAGCCGTGCCGCTCGCCGGACACCTCCACCTGGCACAGCACCCGCCGCGCCCCGCACGTCGTGATGGCGTGGACGAGCCGTTCGACGCAGGTGTCGACGGTCCCCACCGGATGCTCCGCGAGCATCTTCCGCGCCATCCGTTCGACGGTCTCCTCGTCCTCCTCGGGCGTGGCCTGCCGGGGCCCGTCCGCGCCGCCGATGATGATCTGCGAGTCCTGGTTGGCCCGGAGCGAGCGCTTGGCCCGGTCCCGCATGAGGGCGTGGGCCTGCTCCTCGGTGTCGGTGACCTGGGCGTAGACGGCGAACGCGTGGTCACCGGCCGCCGGATCGCGGTGGCCGCGTTCACCGGCGAGGGCGGTGTGACGGGCGATCATGTCGGCCTTCGCGGCCGCGTCCTTGTCGAAGTACAGCAGCATCGGGATGCCGCGCTCGGCGGCGAGGGCGACCGAGTCGGGGGAGCTGGCCGCGACGTACACCGGTGGGCCCTCGGGGGTGCGCGGGGTGGGCGAGACCGTCACGGGCCGGAAGCGGTGGAGCGCGGAGTCGGCCGACACCTTCCCGGTCCACGCCCGGAGCGTGAGGTCGAGCGCCTCGCCGAGGCCGTCCTGCCAGTGCGCCGGGCCGCCGCCGATCACCTCGTACTCGACGACCGGCAGCCCGCGCCCCACGCCGAGGACGAACCGCCCCTGTCCCACGTGGTCCATGAACGCGGCCTGTTCGGCGATGTGCACGGGGGAGTGCAGCGGGAGCAGGGCGACGGCCGTGCCGACCCGCACCCGGCTGGTGGTGCCGAGCAGGAACGAGGCGAACGACATCGCCGAGGGCGCCACCACCGACGGCAGGAAGTGGTGCTCGGTCACCCACACGTCGTCAAGACCGAGTTCCTCCGTCTTACGGGCCACGGCCACCGAACGCGCGAGCACATCGGCGTCGCTCTGCCCCTCGTGGCGGTTGGCCGATATCAGCGTGCCGAAGCGGAGCGATTCGCGGACCGATTCGCGGACCGGTTCAGCGGCGGTCATGGGCGCGCACCTCCATCATCGTGCGGTAGAGCGTCACGTCCTCGCGCTCGCCGACGGCCTGCCCGTCGGCCTCCACCCAGGCGTGCGCCCGGAACGGCTGGGTCCGGACCCCGGTGCACCAGTCGGGCCACACCCCCCACATCCGGCACAGCAGCGCCGTGGCGACGGAGCGCTGAAGACACTGCTGGGCGGCGCACCGCCTGCTGACGGCGACGACGGCGGCGCGGGCGGCGCCGGCGGTGGCCGCGTCCGCGGGGCGGGCGCCGCGCCGCGCCGACTCCAGCACCCGGCGCAGCCGCCGTGGGCGCAGCCGTACGAGCAGCCGGGCGGCACCGACGGCGAGCCGCGCCGCCGCGCGGTGGTGCCACGGGACCCGGGTCCGGTTCTCCAGCGTGACCGGCATGCTCATGCGGTCACCAGCTTCGACCGGCGCAGCGAGGCGAGCAGCTTCTCCACGTCCTCCGCGGCCCGCTCGGACCCCTCGGGGGTGCGGGCGCGGAGGGTGTCCACCACCTCGGGGACCCCGTTGCCCTCCAGGAGCAGCCGCAGCACCAGCGACGCCGTGCGGTTGAGCTGCCAGTAGCGGCCCTGCTCCTCGTCCAGCAGGACCAGGCCGTCCTCGGTCTCGGACGCGGTGACATGAGGGGCGAGCGCGATGGTCATCGGGAACCTCCAACGGGCTGCGGGCGCGGGGCGGCGGTGGCGGTGGCAGTGGCCGCGGGCTTGCCGAGCGCGGCCACCGAGCGCAGCCAGGACTCGGTGCCCAGGGTGTTGAGCAGGGGCAGCATCGTCATCGACTTCGGGTGCGGGGCCAGGAGCGCTTCGCGCAGCCGCGCCGGGTCGATGAGCCCGAGCCGGGCCAGGTGCGAGTCCTCGCAGAGCGCGAGCAGCTCGGCCCGGTGGTGGCGCAGCCCCGCGTACACGTCGGCGCTGAACTCGCCCTTGGTCGGCCGGTCCAGGATGGCGTCGGGCACGACCCCGCGCATCGCCGTGGCCAGCGCGTTCTTGTACGTGTTCGGGGCGGCGCGGTCGGCGAAGCGGATCGACAGCGCCGCCTCCAGCACCCGGTCGTCGGCGTAGGGGCTGTGCCAGGGCACCCCGTACCGGGCGCAGAGGCGGCTCGCCCGGCGCAGCGCGTTCCCGCCGCGCCGGGCGGCCTGGAGCGCCATGTGCTGGGCGCGCAGCGGATGCAGCGGCGCGGCGTCGGCGCAGCCGCGCAGCCGCCGGGCCGTCTCGGCGACCGCGTCACCGGTCGCCCAGGGCGGCATCCGCACCTCGAAGCCCCAGCTGACGGATGGTTCGGAGGGCGGCGGCGGGGGCGTGTCGAGGCGCTGCGCCTGGGCCGCGATCCAGGACCCGTACGACTGGTTGTCGGCCAGCGCGCGCAGCAGCGGCGCCAGCTTCCATCGGCGGTGGGCGCGGCCGACGCGGACGATGTGGGCGGCGCGCAGCGGATGGGAGCGCACCAGCGTGTGGTCGTAGGCGGGCGCCGCGTAGAACAGCTCGTCCCCGTTGTGGCCGCTCAAGTGCCCCCGGGAGCCGCCCGTGGCGAGGTGGCGCGCCTGGTCGGCGAGGCGGGTGCGGGTCCTGATCCAGGGGAACGGGCCCTCCAGATCGGGGTCCGGTTCGAGCAGCCCGGCGAAGTTGAGGGGCATCTCGTCCCGGGGGATGATCCGGTGCTCCGCGCCCGCCATGGCCCGGGCCGCCCGCGCCGCCCACACCTCGTCGTCGTTGGCCGCGTCGGCGGCCTCGAAGCGGTAGGTCAGCAGGTCGGGCGTGAGCGACGCGGCAAGGAAGCACACACTGGTGGAGTCCATACCGCCCGAGAGGTCGGCGCTGAGACGTCCCCCGTCGTCCCAGGACGCCGACATACGGGCCTCCACCGCGTCGCGCAGGGCCTCACGGATCGCCTCCGCGCCCTCGGCCAGCGGCACTTCGGGTTCCGGCACGGTCCACCAGCGCGCGGTGCCGCAGCCGCCGTCCGGCGCGAGCGTCAGGTAGTGGTCGGCGGGCAGGCGCTCCACGCCCTCCCACAGACTGCCCTCCTCCAGCGGCCCGGGCGGCGCCGCGTGCAACAGCAGGTCCGCGAGCCGCTGTTCCGCCACCCCGGCACCGGTCAGGGCGGCGAGGGTGTCGGGCCGGTCGGCCGCGACGGTGACGCCCTCCACGGCGGCCGTGTAGATCTGGCACGAGGCCCCGGCGCTGCCCTGCGCCCTGACGACGCCGTCGACGGCCGCGACCAGATGGAAGTTCCCCGCGGTCGTACGGGCCAGCCGGTCGAAGTCGGCCGGGCGGCGGGCGTCCGCGAGCGCCGTGGTGAGCGTGGTGGGCGTCGCCCCGCTGGGGCCGAGCAGGGCGACGCGCCGGGTCCCGGCGGCGGCGTGGACGATCTCGTCCGCGCGCCACCGGCCGACCACCCACGGGCGCCCGGACGCATGCGGAAGCACCGTGAGCGGGGCGTCCGTCTCCCCGGCCGCCGCGGCCGTGATCCGGTCCGCGATACGGCTCCCCGCGGGGGAATCCGGAAGAATCACGAATTCCATGTCGTCCTTCGTCCTCGGCTTTCGCTGCTGGGGGCTGGTGGGAGGGGACCGGGCCGGTCCGGCGTATCGCGTTCACGCCGTACCGGCCCGGCCGCACATTCCGGGAAGGTTCAGCCGGAAGGGTTCAGCAGAACATCGCGCATTCCTGCACGGCGTCCCAGCCGTGGCCCTCGCCGCCGAGCGTGACCTCGGCGAAGTCGCCGATCTCCTCGATGACGGCGGGCTCGTAGACGGCCGTCTCCTGGTGCATGGTGTTCATTTCCTTCTCGCTTTCCTCGCTGTGTGGAAAAGGGGTTCAGCGTGCGCCGGTCAGCAGAAGATCCAGCAAAGGCCCTCCCAGTCGGCGCCACCGCCGCCACCGCCGAGGGTGACCTCGGTGAAGTCCCCGGCGTCGACAATGGCCGGTGCCTCGTACGTGATCGTCTCGTCGTTCATGAGAACAATCCCTCTCTCTATTGCCGTCGTATGCAGAATCGACCGGGGAATCGGAGGCCACCGCTTTCCCGGCTCATCCCTTACGCTGCCAGCCGACGGTGGTACGTCAGTGGTACGGGCGTGGTACGGGGCCCGTTCCGGCGGGCCGCCGCCCATTCCCTGGCGAAAAGACAGGTCAGTGCGGGCAGGCGATAGCGGAATCGGTCCAGCGGCTCCACGAGATGGAGCGCGGCGAGGCTTTCCAGGTCCCGGTACGCCCGCCGCCATTCCGCACCCGTGTACGAGGCGGCCTCATCGACCGTCATGTCCGGCATCGGATGGGTGCCGAGCAGCTCGAACAGCGCCCGCGCCCCCGGCTCCAGGTGCAGTACGGAGCCGCGCCACGCCTCGCGCAGACCGGGATCCCGGCCGTCGCCGGAGTCCAGCAGATCCAGCCGGAGGCGGTCGTCGCGCAGCAGGGCGGCGAGTTCGGCGGCCGGGGTGCCCGGACATCGCCGCGCGTACTCGGCCAGCAGCCGGACCGCGAGCGGCAGCCCGTCGGTGAGCCGGGCGAGTTCGGCCATGACGGTCCGGTCCGGGTCCGCCACGGCGTCCCCCAGCAGCTCGGCGACCTCCGCGTCGTCCAGCGGGCCCAGGCCGACGCGCCGCGCGCCCCAGCGCACCACCAGACCGCCCAGCCGCCGCCTGCTGGTGACCACCACCAGACAGCTCTGCGCGGGCAGCAGCTCGGTGACCTGCTCGGCGTCGCGCGCGTTGTCCAGCAGCACCAGCAGCCGCGCATCCGCGGTACGGCTGCGGAAGAGCGCCGCCCGGTCGGCGGTGTCGTCCGGGATACCGGCGTCGGGCACACCGATGCCGCGCAGCAGCGACGCCAGCGCGTCGTACGGCTCCACGGCGGGCCGCGCCTCGTAACCACGCAGGTCCAGGTAGAGCTGGCCGTCCGGGAAGTGGTCCGCGGCGCGGTGCGCCCAGTGCACGGCCAGCGCGCTCTTCCCCATTCCCGCGGCCCCCTCGATGACGACGGGCGGCGCGGTGTCGGCCCCGGCGCGGAGGAGGGAGTCGAGCGTGGCCAGGGCGGACGCGCGGCCGGTGAAGCCGGGGATGCCGAGCGGAACCTGACGCGGGACCGCACCGGCCGGGCGCGCCGCACCGCCCTCCGGCCCCGGTACGGCATCGGCTTCGGCCACCGGGGCGCACCCCGCACCCGGCTCCGGTTCCGCGTCCGGCTCGGCGTCGGTCAGCAGCCGCCGGTACAGCCGCTGGAGCCCGGCCCCCGGGCTGACGCCCAGTTCGTCGGCGAGCAGCACCCGGGCCCGCTCGTACTCGTTGAGCGCCTCCGGCCTGCGTCCCGCCCCCTCCAGCGCCCGCACCAGCTGCTCCCGGAAGCGCTCCTGCAAGGGGTGTTCGGCGATCAGCCGCCGTGCCGCGGTGATGACCCGCTCGTACTGCCCGGCGTGCGTCTCCAGCTCCATCAGCCGCTGTGTCGTCTGGATGCGTTCCTCCTCGACGGCGGCGGTCAGGTCGCCGCGCAGGGCGTCCGACGCGACGTCGCACAGCGCCTCGCCGCGCCACAGCCCGAGGGCCCGCCGGAGCAGTTCCGGCTCCCGCCCGGTGCCCCGGGCGTCCGCGGCCTCGGCCCGCAGCCGCCGGAAGAGGTGCAGATCGACGGCGTCGGCGTCGAGGTCGAGCTGATAGCCGTTCGGCGTCGACCGCACCGCGCACGCCGCATCGGCCCGCGGCTGCCCCAGGGCGCGGCGCAGCCGCCGCACGGTGCCGCGCAGCGTGGTGCGCGCGGACGGCGGCGGGTCCCCGTCCCACAGCGTGTCGATGAGGACGTCGGTGGAGACCGGACGCCCGCAGCGCACGGCGAGCGCGGCCAGCAGCGTGCGCTGCTTGCCCGTCGGCACGAGCGGCCGTCCGTCGTCCGCCACCGCCTCGAACGCGCCGAGCAGGTTGATCCGTATGGTGCTCATGAACGTGCTTCCCCCTGTGTTCGAGCTGGGGTGACCAGCCCTGTTGACCGTAGGGAAGCGCGGCGGGAAGCACAGACGGCCGAACGACCGACAATCTCTCAGGACGGGCCGAGCTGGACCGTGGGGTGGGCGCCGGTGTCCGTCAGGGAGCCGTTCTGGGAGCCGTGGAGGCGGGCGTAGGCGCCGCCGAGGGCGAGCAGTTCGTGGTGGGTGCCGGTCTCCACCAGGCGGCCGTGGTCGAGGACCAGGATGCGGTCGGCGTCCGGGGCGAGGTTGAGGTCGTGAATCCTCATCTCCGCAGCATATGGAGGATTACGGCCGCTTTCCGAAGCCCATCTGCGTACCGGTGAGGTCGGCCACGATCCCGTCCGGCTCCACACCGATGTTCTGGATCTTGATGTCCTTGGCCTTCTCCGGCAGCTGGAAGGAGAGCGACAGCTTCTCCGACAGCTCCGGCAGCTTGTACTTGGTCAGCGCGGCCGCCACCGTCGGGTCGATGCCGAGCTTCTTGATCAGCTCGGGGTGCTCGTTCGTCACGTCGACGAGGTTGACCTTCGTCAGCGCGGGCACGAACGACGGAGACCCGGTGATCTTGTCCAGCTGCTGGTCGTCCTGACGCGCCCGCCCGGCCGGTTCGGGAGCGATCCCCAGTCGCTCCGCCACCGACGGCACCTCCAGCAGTGCCCGCGCCTTCGCGGTGTCGTCGCTGATCTGCTTGGCCGCCTTGGGGTGCAGCCGCAGCCCGGCGTTCTTGCCCGGCCGGTAGGTGGCGATCCCGGGTATCTCCAGCCGCATGCCCGTCACCTCGGTGGAGATCCCCCGGTCTCCCTGGCGCTGTATGTGGGCCATCGCGTGCAGCGACACGTTCTGCCCGGCCACCGGCAGCTTGCCGTCCGCGCGCACCGAGTTGGGGCCGAAGGCCCGGAACCGCACCTGGGAGGCGCCCAGTTCCCGGTCGAGGTCCTCGAAGGCCAGCAGGACGTCGCCCTTCATGCGGTCCACCACGGCGCCCTTGATGGAGGTGGGCAGGTCGGCGTTCAGCCGGATGTCCTGGGCCTGGACGTTCACCTCGGCGAGCGAGACGCGGTCGGCCGCCACGTCGGGCACCGCCACGTCGACCTGCTTCAGCTTCTTGTCCACCACCTGGGTGAGGAACGGGAAGCCGTGGATGGTCACGTTGGGGGCGGTGGCCAGCTTGAGCTTCTTCTGGAGCGCGGTCTCCGCCTTGCGCTCCACGTACATCACGGCGACCCGATCGGCCAGCACCG
The DNA here is from genome assembly GCF_052851135.1 of Streptomyces sp. BRA346. Classification (NCBI taxonomy): domain Bacteria; kingdom Bacillati; phylum Actinomycetota; class Actinomycetes; order Kitasatosporales; family Streptomycetaceae; genus Streptomyces; species Streptomyces sp. BRA346. The sequence goes on from NZ_JAIWIH010000017.1 coordinate 65,351, forward strand.
CGATCACCGCGAGCACCAGCACGCCGATGACCAGCTTCGCGGTGAGCGGCACCGCCTTGAAGCGCCCGCGCCCGCGCCGCCGCCCGCGCCGGGAGCGGCCGTGGTCGGGCGGCGACCACGGCTCGCCGTCCTCCCCGTTCACGCCGTCCTTGCCGCCGGCGCTCCCGAGGTCGGAGGTGTCGTCGTCGTCCGGCTTCAGCCCGAGGCCGAGCGGGTCGTCCGGGTCGTACGGATCGGCCAACTCGGCGAGTTCCTCGTACGGGTTGTTGTACGGGGCGCTGGGCGCGTCGCGGTCCGCGTCGGGCGACGCGTCGTGCTGCGCGGCGGCGTCATCCGCGTCGTGCTGCGCGGCGCCGCGCGAGTCGTCGGGGTGCGAGCCGCGGTGCGAATTGTGGGGACGAGGTGAAGATATGCGTGTGGGGGATCGCATCATCCAATACCACCACGCCATACTGGTCCACCCGCAAGTCCTAGCGGCGATACGTGGCGAACGGCACGCTCATGCGGCGGTCCGCGCCGTGCCGTCCGGTCACCGTCCCCTCACCGCTTTCACCCGCGTTCACCGCCCGCCGCGCGAAACCGCCCGTGCCTCGGTGACGGTGACGCACCGCCCGTTCATCTCCTGTCCATCCAGCTGGGCCATGGCCTTCTCGGCGTCCATGTCCGCCATCTCCACGAACCCGAACCCCCGGGAGCGCCCGGTGTCCCGGTCGGTGATGACGGTCGCGTCCATCACCGCCCCGAACTGCGCGAACAGCTTCTCCAGGTCGTCCTTCGTGGTCTGGTAGCTCAGATTGCCCACGTGCAGCCGCTTCGACATGACCCGCTCTCCCTGCCTGATCCGCGACGCCGTCAAGGTGGCGCCAATCGGGTCAATCGTCGCAGCGAGGGAGGAAGCGGGCCATCGTGATTGGGCTGAACCGGTTACGGGCCCCGGAAGTGCCAGTGCCGTCACCGGACGACGCCGACACCTCCCGGAAGGCTGTGGTGGCAGCGAGTAACCTGGTGTGATGGTAGACGTGGGGGTTGGCGAGTTGCGGCGAAGTTGTGAGCGCCTCGTCAAGCAGGGAGAAGCCGCCGAGAAGGCGGGGGACAACGCGGTCAGCGGATTACTGTTCTTCTACGCTGCTGAGTGCCGGTTGAAGGCTGAGGTGCTGCACTGGATTCTGCGCCGTGAAGACACATCCGCCTTACCCAGTGATCTGCGGACGCACCATCTGCGGCGCTTGGCCAAGGCGCTCAACCTCCAGGATCCGGGACCCGGGCCGGACCCGTTGAGGTGCCATCGGCACAAGGGCGGCGCTTGGATCGAGAGTCATGAATTGCATGAGGCGTGGCGCTATGGTGCCGAACTGCGAGCGGATGATCAGAAAGCGGCTGTGGAAGCGTTGAAGACACTGGTGAAAGACGCCAGGAAGGGATCTTGAACGTTATGGCTGGCAAGCTCTTCACCTGGGTCGACATCGATTCACAACTTGCGGAAGCTGCCGTCGAGGGCCAGTGGCCGCAATGGCTGCTGGAGGTGGATGCCTGGTGGGACGGGCTGGAGTTGACGGTTCGCCCAGGGACTGAGGCCACGGACGTTCGCGAGTGGCTGGACAGTCAGTTCGGCCTCGGTTCGACTGCCGAGCACGAGGTGGGCCTGGAACTCGCCCTGGACCGCCCGACGGCTCACGCTTCCGAGGCGCTTCCGGTGCGTCTGGTCGAATCACCTGACCTTGGGGCGGCTCCACGCCGCCCCAAGCTCAGCGAACGCCGTGTCACCTCAGCTTTGGGCGATGCCTTGCCTCGTCCGGAATCCGCCCAGTTCGCCGAGGGTAAGCAGCTCATTGCATTCCACTCGTTCAAGGGTGGGGTGGGGCGCACGTTGCATGCCGTGGCATTGGCCGATCTCCTCGCTTCCCAAGGTCAGCATGTCCTCCTCGTCGATGCGGACCTGGAAGCGCCCGGCATCACCTGGATGTACCAGGCGCAAGGGGGGCGCTGTGACATCGCGTACGAGGACGTCGTCGCACTTCTCCACTCCTCTCAGCGGGGCGACCCCACTCAGGCTGTCGAAATCGCCGCCGCTTACCTGCCCAACCAGCGGGTCTCTCGCTATCCAGGAGCGGGGCGGGTGACCGTCTTGCCGGCCAGCAGGCGTACGCGGCTCGGGCCACCCCGTATCAGCCCCGCCGACCTGCTGACCGAGGACCGCTCGCCGTACTTCCTCAGCGAGTCCCTGGCGGCTCTGGCCGTCGCGGCCCAGGCCGACACCGTCGTGCTGGATCTCCGGGCCGGGGCTTCGGAACTGGCGGCGCCGATCCTGCTGGATCCCCGGGTGATGCGGGTTTTCGTCACCACGATCAGCAGTCAGTCGCTCCAAGGAACCGAAACCATGATCCGGCAGTTGGGGGCTCAGTCCCCAGCGGTGGCGGGGGTGGATCCCACTCCCGGAGCGATCGTGACGCAGTACCGGCCTGACGTCCACGACGGTCATGCCGAAGAGGCACGTAGGGGGCTGTCGGCGGCACTGTCGTCCACGATCGCCCTTGCGGGGACGACTGCTGACGAGTACGCACCGGACGACTTGGCGGTCGATGAGCAAGTCCTGACGGAGCCGGTGCTGAGCCGGTTCCGCGAGGAACTGCTGGCACTTCCGCAAAGTTGGGACGCGGTGGTGGAAGTCGTTCGGCGCTGCGCTCTGCCCGGCCTACTCGTCGAATTCGGCGCGAGCCTGGCACCGCCGGTCTCGACGCGGCCGGAGGAACCGGCCACGCTGGACAGCCGTCGGCGTGCACTGGAGAGCACTGCTCGTCGTCTCGTCTTCGCCGAGAGGAGGGGCATGGACTCCGGTCTCGGGTTCCTTACCACCGAGCCGGTACGCCGACTGATCGCAGATCACAGCACCGACCTGCCGGTGGCAGTCGTGGTGGGCGCGAAGGGCGCGGGCAAGACGTTCACCTTCGCCAGGATGTGTGCTCAGGGGACATGGGAGGACTTCGCCCGGGAGAACGGACAGAACGTCGAACGGGCCGCGATGGTCATCCCGGTCCTGGATCCGGCCAATATCGCGGAGCCGCAGGCGGGAGGGGCGTCGCCGCAGAAGCTCAGAGACCGTGCGGCAACTGGGCCAGGCGTCACAGCCGACGAAATCCGGAGCCACCTCAACACCGGCCTGCGGGACGAACGGGCTGATGACCCGGAGTTCTGGCGGTTGCGCTGGCTTGAATGTCTGGCTTGGTCGGCGGGTGCCAGGAGGGAGGAACGCGCTGAGGACTTCCTCATCAAGCGGACCCTGGACGCGTCGGGGGCTTGTCTCTTTGTCATCGACGGCTTGGAGGACTGGCTGGAGTCAGTGGAGGGGGAACGAAAGCGCATCGCGCTGCGGACGCTTCTGATCGAGGTTCCGGCCTGGCTTCGTCGGCTTCGCAATCGCTTGCTCGGCCTTGTGATCTTCGTGCGTCAGGACCTTGTGCGTGCGGCGATCAGACAGAACCTCGGGCAGTTCATGGACCGCTACGCTCCCTACGAGCTGCGCTGGGACACGGAGGACGCGCTCCGGCTCGCACTATGGGTCGCGACGAACGCCGACGCGGTGGCGAAGCCGGAGCCGCTGATCGCCGACATGGCCTACGAGGAGATCGTCCAAGCCCTGCTGCCCCTCTGGGGCGCGAAGCTCGGGACCGACAACTCGCGCGAGGCATGGACCGAGCGGTGGGTCCCCGCGGCCCTCGCGGACTTCAACGAGCAGATCCAGGCGCGGGATGTCGTCCGTTTCCTCTGTGAGGCGGCCGCCGCCTCCGTGGGAGACGAGCGTTGGCCGGACAGAGTGCTGATTCCGGCGGCCATGCGCCACGCCTTGGGCTCGTGCAGCCAAGCGAAGGTGCAAGAGATCAATCAGGAGAACCCCCGCCTCGGGAAACTCCTGCAGCACATGATGACCTTCTCGGACTCCGTCAGGATGCCCTTCGACGCAGCGGATGTGGGGCTGACGGCCGAGGACAGCGAAGCCCTGAAGCAGTGGGGCGCTCTGGCGAGGGACACCGATGGGCGCTACCGCATGCCCGAGATCTACCGCCACGCTCTCGGATTCCGTACGCAAGGCAGGGCGCGGGTGGTCCGGAGTCTGTGAGCCAGGCCGAAGCAAGCCGTCATAGACGCCCTGGTAGCTCAGGGCGTGAGGTACAGGATCGCCCTCGTACGGGGCGGATCCGGACCGCTCCGAGAACGCGCCCCCAGCGGTAGCTGGGGGCGCTGGGCGGGTGCCATGAGTTCGCGGCGATCAGCGGTAGAGGCCCGGCGAGTGCTCCGTATGTCCCCTTAGTGGAGGGTCTGGAGCTGGTCGGCGGCGAACGGGACGAGCGCCTCCGTGTCCCCGCTGAGCACCTTCCGGACCCACTCCGGGTCGGCGATCAGGGCGCGGCCGATCGCGATGAGGTCGAACTCGTCCCGCTCCAGCCGGTCCAGCAGCTTCTCGATGTTGGCCGCCACCCCGACCCGGGTCCCGCTCTGGAACGCCGAGGGATCGAACTCCTTGTCCAGGCCGACGGAGCCGACGCTGATGGTGGCCTTGCCGGTGAGCTTCTTCGTCCAGCCCGCCAGGTTCAGATCCGAGCCCTCGAACTCCGGCAGCCAGTACCGGCGGGTGGAGGAGTGGAAGGCGTCCACCCCGGCCTCCGCGAGCGGGGTGAGGATCGCCTCCAGCTCCTGCGGGGTCGTGGCGAGCTTCGCGTCGTAGTTGGTCGACTTCCACTGCGAGGTGCGGAAGACGATCGGGAAGTCCGCGGAGACGGCCTTGCGGCACGCGGCCACGATCTCGGCGGCGAAGCGGGTACGGGCGACCGGGTCGCCGCCGTAGCCGTCGGTGCGCTGGTTGGTGCGCTCCCACAGGAACGCGTCGATCAGATAGCCATGGGCGCCGTGCAGTTCGATCCCGTCGAAGCCGGTCCGCTCGGCGGCCGCCGCGGCGTCGGCGAAGGCGGCGATCACCGCGTCCAGGTCGTCCTGGGTCATGGCCCGGCCCGCGGGGTTGCCGTCAAGGCCGATGCCCGACGGGCCGACCGTCGGGGCGTCGGGGACCGGCCCCGAGCCCTCGGCGCGCGTCACCCCGACGTGCCAGAGCTGCGGCATGATCCGGCCCCCGGCCTGGTGCACCTCCGCCACCACGTTCTTCCAGCCCGCCAGCGCGTCCTCCCCGTGGAAGCGCGGCACCCGGTCGCTGTCCCCCGCCGCGTCGTGGCCGACGTACGTCCCCTCGGTGATGACCAGCCCGACCCCACCGGCCGCCCGGCGCGCGTAGTACTGCGCCACATCGGCGCCGGGGACGCCGCCCGGCGAGAACTGGCGCGTCATGGGCGCCATGGCGATCCGGTTCGGCACGGTGAGCCCGCCCAGGGTGAACGGGCGGGACAGGATCTGAGCCGCGCGGTCGGCGGCAGCGCTGCTGGCAGGCACGTGAAGGCTCCTCGAAGCAGGATGGTGTTTCGCGGAGCTAAGCTAAAACCTGACGTTGACGTCAGGGGCAAATGTCGCAGGGAGGAGACCTGAGTGCGCATCGGTGAACTCGCCGCGCGGGCAGGAGTGAGCGTACGGGCGCTGCGCTACTACGAGGAGCAGCGCCTGCTCCACCCGGAGCGCAGCGCCAGCGGCCAGCGGCACTACCCCGAGAGCGCGGTCGACCGCGTCCATCTGATCCAGCAGCTGTACGCGGCGGGGCTGTCGAGCCGGACCATCGTGCAGCTGATGCCGTGCGTCGACACCGGTGAGGCGACCCCGGCGATGCTGGAACTGCTGCTCGCCGAGCGCGACCGCATCGAACGTCAGATGGGCGAGCTGGCCGAGGCCCGCGACCGGCTCGACACCGTGATCGCCTCCACGAAGGTGCGCACCTGCGTGCACCAGCCGCCCCGGCGCCAGCAGTCCCGGCACCAGCCGCCCCGGCTCACAGCGGCAGCGGGCGGTCCACGACGACGTCCTTCATGACCAGGGTGGAGCTCAGCCGCTGCACGCCGGGGAGCGTGGCGAGGCGGTCGTCGTACAGCTCCTGAAAGGCGGGCAGGTCGCGGGTGACGACGCGCAGCAGGTAGTCGGGGTCGCCGAAGAGCCGCTGCGCCTGGAGGACGTTGGGGATGGCGGCGACGGCCTGCTCGAAGGCGGCGACGGTGTCCCGGGACGCGTCGTGCATCGTGATGAAGACGAGGGCGTCGAAGGTGAGCCCGAGGGTGTGGGCGTCGAGGTGCGCGCGATAGCCGCTGATCGCGCCGGACCGCTCCAGGGCGCGCAGCCGCCGGTGGCACGGCGACAGGCTGAGGCGTACGCGCTCGGCAAGTTCCGTGACGGTGAGGCGCCCGTCCTTCTGGAGCTCGGCAAGGATTTTCCGGTCCACGTCGTCCATGAGGAAGATTCTCCCTCACCCTTACGGTGGTGTCGTCAACACCTGCCAAGGAGAAACCTGTTGGACAACTACTTCGAGCGCACCGCCGAACACCGCTACAAGCCCACCCCCCACGTGGGCGGCGCGTGGGCCTCCGACGAACAGCACTTCAGCCCGCTCGGCGGTCTGATCGTGCACGCCATCGACCGCCATCTGGCCGGGCGTCCGGAGACCGGCATGGTCCTCAGCCGCATCAGCTTCGACATCCTCGGACGCCTCGCCCTCGACGAGTGCGAGATCCGGGTGGAGACACTCCGGCCCGGCCGCACCATCGAACTCGTCGAAGCCACCGTGCTCATAGCGGACCGCGCGGTGGTCCGGGCCCGCGCCTGGCTCCTGACCACCCTCGACACCGGCGCCGTCGCGGGCGGTGGCCCCGACCGTCTCACCCCGCCCGACGCGCTCGCACCCTGGGACATGTCCACCGTCTGGCCCGGCGGATACATCGCCACCCTGGACACCCGGCCGCTCGCCCCGCCGCAGCCCGGCCGCGCCACCGTCTGGGTCTCCACCGGAGTGGACCTCGTCGCCGGAGAGACCGCGAGCCCGCTGGCGTCCTACGTCGCCCTGGTCGACACCGCCAACGGCATCGCCGTCCGCCGGCCGCCCACCGCGTGGATGTTCCCCAACGTGGACCTGACCCTCCACCTCCACCGGCAGCCCGAGGGCCGCTGGACCGGACTGGACACCAGCGTCGCCTTCGGCCCGACCGGCCAGGGCATCACCAGCACCGTCCTGCACGACCTCGACGGACCCGTGGGTCACGCCCAGCAGATCCTCACGGTCCGCCCCCAGCCCGGTGAAGCGCCTTGACCATGACCTGCTCCCCGGTCGCGCCGTCGGACGACAGATACACGAACCCGTTGCGCCGGTAGAGGGCGATGGCCGCGTCGTTGCCCGGGAGCACGCCGAGCGTCAGCGTCGTACCACCCGAACGGCGCGCCCATCCCTCGACCGCCCCGATCAGCCGGTCGCCGACCCCGTGGCCCCGCGCCTCGGGGCCGACCCACACCGACCGCAACTCCCGCACCCCGCCCTCGCCGGGCACCCCGCCCGCCACGCCGACGGCCCGGCCGTCCCGGAGGGCGACGACGGGATACGCGCCCGGCATCTCCAGGCGGGCCCGCCACCGTTCCTCCCCGCCCCGGTGCCAGTCGGCGAGCGTGGTCTTGAACGCGTGCGGCGCGTCGGTCAGCGCGGCGAGCCGTACGTTCCGCCACAGCGGCCAGTCGTCGGGCGTGAGCACCCGTAGCCTCACCACTTGGTCGCGCGCACCGAATACATCAGCGGCAGCCGAGGATGCCCCTCGGGGAAACGGAAGACGGGCTGCTCGGCGGGCCCGGTGCGCTCCAGCACCGGATAGCGCTGGAAGAGCGTGGTGGCGTGCTCGTGCAGGAACTCGATCCGCAGCCCGGCCTGTGCGAGGGCCGTCACCACGTCCCCCAGCGGGTGCTGCCACTGCACGGAGACGGTGTGGGCGAGCGGCGGCCCGTCGGTGTACGTGTGCGGCTCGTCCCACGTCTCGCCCTGATCGTCGAAGTAGTCCACCTCGACGCTCTTCCCGTCGTCCCCCAGCACCTCGGTGAACGGATGGAACTCCGCGAGGTACAGCACCCCGCCGTCGTTCAGCAGCCCGCCCACGACGTCCGCCCAGCGCGGGATGTCGGGCAGCCAGCACAGCGCGCCGAGCCCGGTGTACACGACGTCGAACCGCTCGCCGTCCAGCGCTTGTGCCGCGTCGTACACGTCCGCCGCGACGAACCGCGCCTGCTTGGCGAGCCCAAGGTCGTCGGCCAACTCGCGCGCGGTACGGATGGCCTCCCCGGAGAAGTCCAGCCCGGTGACGTGCGCCGCCCCGCGGCGCGCCCAGGACAGCGTGTCCTGCCCCATGTGGCACTGGAGATGGACGAGCCGCTTCCCGCTGACGTCCCCGAGTTCGTCCAGCTCGAAGCCGCGCAGCGTGCAGGCGCCGCCGCGGAACCCGGGCAGATCGTAGAAGTCGCTCCGGGCGTGGACCCGGACCCGGTCGTCCCAGTTCGCGCGGTTGCGCCGCAGCCAGTCGTCGTCCGTCATGGCGGGGACGCTAGTGGGTGCTCCTTCTGGTGTTCATCCGGTTTTCGGGCGGTGCGCGGTGGGTCCGGTGGTGGGTGCGGGGGCGGGGCCTCCGGGGCAGGGCCCTGGACCGTCTATTTACGGCGCCGTTGCTCGGAAGCGTGAAGTGAACGTCGGGCGATTGGCGCCACAAATACACGTGGCGTCCAGGACCCCACCCCTGCGACCCCACCCCCTTCCATCTCGTCGGCGGCCACCGGCCGGTGGCTCGGACAGCCGATCGACGCGCCTGGTCGACCTGGCTCTCGCGGCACGCTGGTCACGAACCCTCAGCCGCGCGGGGCGGCGAGCCGGCCAGCGGCGAGGTGTCTTCGTATCGGACCTCGTAGACGCGCTCGGCGAACTTCCAGCCGTCGCCGGTGCGCTGGTAACGGTCGTGGTAGATCGCGTAGTTCAGCCCTCCACGGCCGTCGCGGGTACGCCCGACCTCTGACATATACGCGCGGCCGGACGCGTGTCGCCGTCAAGCCGGATGATGCCGGGGTGGGTGTTCTGCACGAGGAAGTCCACGAAGTCCGGCACCCGCCTGCCCCAGGCACGGATGGCCTCCTGGCCTTCGAGCTCAGCGGGGAGTACGACGAGACGGCCCTCCGGAATGTGACATCGACACCACAATCACCAGTTCAGGTCCATGACAACGTGGCTAATGTGAGCAGATGACAGAAATCAGTGTCGTCGGTGACAGCACGGAATGGCAGAAGGACTTCGAGCGGCGATTACACGCCTCGTACACGACGGCAGGACTCGGTGCCGACGCGGCGGAGCGCAGGCTCGAGGACGTACGCGCCGGCATCGGCGACTGGACCGTCGCCGAGATCACGGACGCCGGGGCCCGAGTCGGATACGTCGCCGTGACCGTGGCTGACGACAACGGCACGCTCGCGGGCCTTATCGGAGACCTCCGCGTCGATGCGCTCCACGCCGGACAGGGGCACGAGCAGGCCGCCCGGGACTGGGCCGAGGCATGGTGCGCGGAGCGCGGCGCACGCCGGCTGGACATACGGCTCACCGAGCCCGTCGGCGAGCTGTTCGGCGGCTACCACGTCCGTGGCCAGCTCAGGATGCGGCGCGTCAGCTCCCCGCCGGAACTCGTCGACGGCGTCACCGCACGGACGATGACACAGGACGAATATCCCGAGTGGCTCGCATCCGAGAAGGCCGCCTACGTCGGCGACATCGTCCGGGCCGGAGCCCTGAGCCCCGAGGAGGCCGTACGCAAGGCCGATCGCGACTTCGCGAAGGTGATTCCCGAGGGCCTGTCGACGCCCGACAACACGTTCCTGGTGCTCGAGACGGCGGGCGGACGGATCGGCACCGGCTGGGTGAAGCACGGGTACCTTCCGGGGGTCACCTACGGCTACTCGCTGTTCATTCAGGAGGAACACCGAGGCAGGGGGTACGGCCGGGCCGCGATGGCAGCCGGCGAACAGGCAACGCTCGCGGCCGGCGACTCTGCGCTGATGTTCACCGTGTGGGGCGGCAACGAGGCGGCCATGCGCTTGTACACGCGCGTCGGCTACCGAGTCATGGAGGAAAACCGTTGGATCGGCCTTCCCCGCTCCGCGACCTGAGGCGACTCACCCGCGGTCGAGGCACCCCGCCTTGGCGGCCCGTATGAAGGCGCGGAGAGCTGCCGGGTTGGTATGGATCACGTCGTCGGGCTCGTCGCTTTCACGTATGCGTATGCCGTCGTGGGCGGCGGCGAGTTCCACGCAGTTGGCCGCACCTGCTTCGCTGAAGGTGGACTTCTGCCAGTTGAGGTCGGACATGCTGCCTTCTCTAGTGGGTGTAAAGGATGTGTTGGAGGAGGCCCCATGAATCAGGCTTCTCGTGCAGCTCGGGCGCCTCATTGGCGATTACCGGTGGCAGCGCACTCTGGCTCAGATCGCTGAAGGTTGACTCGTATCGGGCGATGGAATCGGGGTCACCCAGGCGCAGAATCGCGGACGGATGATCCGCGACCACGGTCTCCAGACCCGGAACTCCGACGCCCAGGATGAGGAACGGCGTGCTCTGCCAGAAACGCACGCCGACCTTGAACGGCAACACTTGGATCGTCACGTGAGGGCGCATCGACGCCCGGATGAGGTGTGTCAGCTGCTCCCGCATGACGTGTGGACCACCCACCTCCATACGGAGAGCTGCCTCGTGGATGACAGCCTCAAGCGATACAGAGGGATCGGCTTCCATGATGCGTTGGCGGGCTCGTCGGAAGCGGACGAGATCCTCGATCTCCTCGGGGGAGGCATCGGGAAGTCCGCTGCGGAATAGCGCGCGCATGTACGAGGCGGTCTGCAGCAGTCCTGGGATCAGCAAGGTTTCATACGTCCGGATCGCCGTCGCGCGCGATTCCAGCTCCGCGAGGTCGAGCGTGGACTGCGGCAAGGACTTCCGGTGGGTCGACCACCAGCCTTTGCCGCTGCTCTCGGCCATGCTGACGAGTTCGTCAACGTAGGGAACATTCTTGCACCCGTAGGCGTCAACCAGTAGGCGCAGCCTGTCGGTGGGGATGGCTGTCCGCCCCGCTTCGATGTGGCTCAGGTGTGGCGCGCCCATGTCGATCAGCTTGCCGCCGTCGGCGATCGATAACCCTGCCTGGAGCCGCAACTTCTTGAGCTCGGCGCCGAGTCGGCGTTGTCGTTCGGTGATGAGCGTTCGCAGCGCCACGGACAGTCCTCCAGGGGATTCGTCGACAGTGTGCCCCGGGTCAGGGGAGCGGTCCAATCATCCTTACGGAAGTGGTTGCAACATTGCTGAGCTTTCCCGTACTTTGGGTGTCGTCTTGGTCACACAAGGTATTGAGCCACGGAACTGCCACGGAGGCGCCGCATGGGCGTACACGCCGAACTTCCGCTCCACTACACCCTCACCGCCCCCGCCCTCCCCACGGCCCCGCGCCTGTGCCGCGACTTCGTACGCGCCGTTCTCACGGCCTCCGGCCTGGACCTACTCGCCGAGACGGCGGCCATGTGCACGTCGGAGTTAGTCACCAACGTCCATCGGCATGGCAAGGGGGACGTGCGGCTCGCCGCCACCATTGAGCGCACCTGGGTGCGGGTGACCGTTCATGACGACGGGCCCGCCCTCCCCTCGCCCCGACGCGCGGCCAGCGATGAGCCCAACGGGCGCGGGCTGTTCCTGGTCACGGCCCTGTCGGATGTCGTCGGCCTGACCATTGACGAGCCGTCCGAGGGCACGGGCAAGGCCGTCTGGTTCGAGCTGAACATCCCGCCCGAGAGCGCCGCATGAGCCCCGCGCCCGCCGAGCGGGTCGCCGAAATCCTCCGCGACGAGCTGGCCGAGCACGGCGTACGGCTGCCCGAGATACGGGCGGACCTCGCGGACCCGCAGCAACCGCAGCTGCTGATCGGCGCCGTCCCCCTCGGCACCGGTTTCGCGCTGCTGCGGCTGCTCACGGACTACCAACGCCTGCTGAAGGCCGAGCGCGCCCGTCATTCCCCCAGGACGTGGCGGACCTGAGCCGTTTCAGTCGTTTGCCATCAGGGGGTCACCCGAGTAGTAGCCGCAGCGGCTGGCTTTCTCGGCGTCAGTGATCCTCGATGATTGACTCGTGCAGGCGCCGAGTGAGGTCGTCGCACCAGTCCCTGGCCCAGGAGCGCAGGGCGACCGTTGCCGCATCGGTGAGGCCGTAGGCGGCGAACTCCTCGTCCTCGTACCACTCCGCACCATCCAGGCGGGCGTGGAGGTCCTCAAGACAGAACTCATCCCGTGCATGGCGGCGGCCGAGCGTTTCCAGGTCGACGGTAGTGCGGTGCTGGGAGGCGGCGTGGACGTCGATGAGATCGCGGACGGCTCCCCGGTCGGCCAGAGCGCGCACCTTCGTACCGATGACGTCGTCCAGGGCAAGTACCGGACCGTACTGGGTAACGGCCGGTGGCCCCCAGAACGCCTCTTTGAGGATGTCGACCTCGCACTGTTCGCCGCTTGCTGGATCCGTGACGACAAGTCGGCCGGACAGCGGGTCCACTCCGATCTCCCGCACCTGCCAGCCGTGCTCAGCCAGACCCAGGGTCAGAGTGCGGGCGATCTCCGCCATGGGAGCGGGGTTCTCGGTGGCGAGGTCGAGATCCTGGCTGAGGCGGTCGACGAGGCCATGCGCCTGCACGGCGTACCCGCCCGTGATGACCAGCGGGTAGGAGCTGCCGATGGACAGGACGTCTGAAAGCACCCGACGATGCAGGTCGCTGAGGTTTACGCCGCAGCTGCCGGACGGGCGGCTGCCAGTTCGGGGAACGCGGACTCCCAGACGTCACGGATGGCGCGGCTGACCAGTGTGCGGAGAACGGGCCACTGAGAGAGCAGGAGTTCCGGGTTCAACAGGGTGACAAGATCATCGTGCTGCCCTTCGGCCAGCACCGTGCGGTACATGCTCATGCGCAGCCGCGGTCGGTCGAGATCGAACCGCGTCAGCCCGGACCAGGCCACGTGCAACGGCAGCTGCACGCTGCCGTGTGCCGGGCCGGTCAGCTCACTGAGGGAGCTGGGCAGCCGGCGCGCGTACCGCTCCCGTAGCAGCTCGGCGGCGGACGGCAACGGCTCGTCGGAGAGCATGGCGCACATACAGACAAGTATGGCGCACGGCGAGGACCTCGCGAACCCGCAGCAGTCACCATCGGTGACGGGCGTCGGCCCCCTCGGCACCGGCTTCGCGCTGCTGCGCCTGCTTACGGATTACCAGCGCCTGCTGAAGGCGGAGCGCGCCCGGGTCAGGGGCCGGACGCCGTCACCGTGACACCCGGGAGCGCGACAGGGTAGTCGACGGGCACGTTGACGGTGACGGTCTCCAAGTCGCGTAGGGCGGCGAGCGGGGACAGATCGACGGGCTCGTCGGAGGGGAAGGCGAACACGAGGTTCAGATGACGGAGCCGGGGGCATGCGGCGGCGAGCCAGAAGGTGTCCATCGCATCTCCCCTGACATGGAGGTCCAGCCAGGTGATCCCAATGGGGCCCAACGACCGTGGGTACCCACTGATGGTGATCTTCAGCCGGTCCAGTGTCCCCAACGTGTCCAGGCCCCCGGGGAAGTGCGTAACTACGGGCGGGTCGTAGACCAAGGTGCGGAGGTGGAGTTCGGAGAGCGGGCTCAGGTCGCGGGCTTCGGCGCAGCCGTTCAGATACAGCGTTTCCAGGTGCGTCAGGTGGCCGAGGGCGCCGAGGTCGGCGAGCACGTCGTTGCGCTCCAGCCGCAGCCGGGTGACCTCCTCGGTGCGGAGGCGGTCCCTGATCTGATCCTCGGTGAAGTCGCCGCGCAGGATCAGATACGGACGCGGCCCGGTGTCCTGGAGCAGGCGAAGGTGCTCCATGGACTCGGCCACGAAGTACAGCTCCTCGCGGTCGAGGCGCAGGATCACCTCGGTGAAGTAGCGCTCGGTGTCGAACCGTCCCCAGCTGGAGGCCAGCTGTGCGCGCACGGCGATCGCGGGGTGGTCGGCGAACCGTGCAAGGTAGGGGATGGCCGCGTCTACGGGGATGCGTGAGGCCGTCACGACGCAGTATTCCGCTTGCTCGTCGGTCAGGTCTTCGGGCGGCGGAAGGAGTTCCAGCACGAGGGGGCCCACCGTGGCGAGTTCCCGGGCGCGTCGGACGTCCAGGGGCGGGATGAATCCCATGGCGTGCCGGGTGACCTCCTCGCGTATCTCCGGATCCAGGTCCGGTGCGTGGTCGAGGCAGGCCATGGCCAGGAGGAACAGCCGTAGCGAGGACTGGGAATTCTTGCGGGCCAGATCGAGCAGCTTGCCCAGCAGCTCGGCACGTTCGCGTGGCCGTGCATGGGCGACGGCCATGCGGATCACGTCTTCCCACTGGGAGTCGTGGGCGTTCTTGACCAGCAGGCCCACATCCCACGCCTCCACCGCCGCCTTCGCGCCCAGGTAGTCCTGGAAGGTGCGGTGGACGAACTCCACGGTGCCCGCCGAAGGCTCGCGCAGGAGGCCGCTGCGCAGCAGCAGATGCCGCAAAATCGCCGACGCGTCGCCCAGCACCTGCGCGGCCGGGACCGACGGAAGGGCCTCGGCGACGATGGCCTCCGCCCGGTCGCGGTCCAGCTCGGCCTCGCCGTTGCGGATCAGGTAGTAGGCGAGCCGCTGGAGGAGCTGGATCTGCGGCTCCTCTTCCAACTGGATGTCGCCCGGCGCGTAGACGTGGCGCTCGGTGTCGCGGCGGGTGAGCAGCATGGACAGCGCCGCGTCGTACAGGGCCTTGCGGCCGGGTGGGAGGTAGCCGCGGCGGGCGCGGTGGAGGGCGCAGATGAGGCCGCACATCAGGGGGTTGGTGGCGAGTCGGCTGAGGTCCTGCTTGGTGCGGACGGCCGTATGCAGCGCGCTCTGGTACGCGTCGAGGGCTGTGCGCTCGTCGTCCGTACGGCACGTCCGGCGCGCCGCGTCGTGCCAGCGGTCGATGAAGGCGGCCATGTCGTCGCGGCTCATGGGGGACAGCGCGAACTCGCTGAAGTCCTGGGCGGCGAGCCAGTCGTCGGCGACGGCGGAGGGGCGGGAGGTGACGAGCCACAGGTTGCCGGGGTAGGCGAGGAGCAGGTCGGCCAGCCAGGCGCGGGTGCGTTCCCGGTCGCGTTCGGGGATCTCGTCGATGCCGTCGATCAGCAGCAGTCCGCGCCCGGCGGTGAGGACGCGGTCGGCCCAGCCGGCGGGCTGGGCGGCGTCCAGGGGGTTGTGGACGGAGGCGAGGAAGCGCGCCGGGGAGGGCAGGGCGTCCTGGCGGGCGATGGTGCGCAGGGGCAGGACGAAGGGGACGCGGCCGATCAGCTGCTCCAGCCCGCGCGGCGGTTCCTGCCGGGCGGCGGAGACGGCGAGCCACTGGACGAGGGTCGTCTTGCCGGAGCCCGCGACCCCGCGCAGCAGGACGCGCTCGTGGCCGGAGAGGGCCCGGTCGGCGGGGAGGGCGGTGAGTTGGGCGCCGTCGACGCCGGGGGAGTGGTCGTCCTGGGAGACGGCCTCCAGGCTGAGGTACGCGGCGTCCAGCGGCCAGGTGGCCTCGGAGTGGCTGAGGTCGATGCCGACGATGGTCAGCGTGTCGTGCTTCAGAGCCGTGTAGTCGGCGTACCGGCGCTCGAACGCGGCGTCCTGCACGGACTGGGACGGGAGCCGCTCGATCAGGATGTCGATCTTGGTGATGAGTTCGCTGAGCTGACCGCTCTGCTCGACCAGGGTGCGGGCGACGAAGGTCGAGCGCTGGGTGAAGAAGTGCAGGATGTGCAGGCAGGCGGTGTCGAGGAGGTTTCGGTAGAGCCGGGACGCGTTCAGCGAGAGCTGGGCGTCGGGAAGCTCGGCCTTGTAGTGGAGGTCCTTGGCCAGCACCCGGTGGCCGAACCGCACGGCCTGTACGTCGTCCATGGTCAGGTCGCCCAGTGAGTGCAACGACTTGGCCAGCGCGTCGGTCAACGGCTCGGCCTCGTCGGCCGGGATCGGCCGCTCGCCGGGACCCGCCCCCGCCATGGCGCGTTCGACCAGTTCGGCGGCGAGCTTGCGCAGGTCCTTGTCGGTCAGCGTGCTCTTCTCGCCCCGGAAGGAGACGAGGGACGAGATACGGACGGGCCGGTCCACCAGCCCGGCGCCCGGCCCCTCCTGCACGAACAGCTTCTTGACGAGCGGCGCGACGGCGCTGGACGCCAGGCGCGCGCCGATGACTGCGGGATCCACGTCCCATTCCCCCCGGTAGTGGTGGCTCCTGGCCGGACAGCATACCGGCGGGGCCGGGACTTTGGTCCCGAAACGGACACCCGAAAGTCCCTGCGAAACGGGGGCGAGGTGATATGCGGCACAGGGCTCACCTGACCTACTACGGGAATTAGGAATTGGCCGGTTGTTGAGCGTATGCGCAGGTCAGGGGGGATGGAATTCTGCGCCGAAAAGGGTGCCCGGCGAACCCGAACTACGCATCCGCTTAGTAGAGACGCATCTTGGCCATATCGCGCGAACGGGATAACAAGGGGCGTCGTCTTCACGCATTCCCGGAGGTAGTCCCCTATGGCCCCGCGCGCCACCACCCGTCGTTATCCGCATTCGCATTCGTCCCTCGCGCGGGCCCGCGCCGCCGTGATCGCCGTGGGTGTGGGCGCCTCGCTCGCGCTCGGCGCCGGCGTGACGTTCGCCGCAGACGCGACGGCCGCCGGCGCCCCCGCGAAGGTCGCCGAGGCCAAGAAGAAGGCCGACGTCTGGGAGACCCCGGTCGCCAAGTACACCCTGGGTGCCGTCTTCGGCCTGGCGGGCAACCTGTGGTCGCACAACCACAGCGGCCAGGACTTCGTGGTGCCCTCCGGCACCCCGGTGCGGGCCGTGCACACCGGTGTCGTCGTCAAGGCGGGCCCGTACGGCGCCGGTGACGGCCCCGCGTACGGCAACGCCATCGTGATCAAGCACGACAACGACACGTACACGCAGTACGCGCACCTCTCCCGGATCGACGTGCGGATAGGGCAGAGCGTGACCACCGGCCAGCAGATCGGGCTGTCCGGCAGCACCGGCAACTCCACCGGCCCGCACCTGCACTTCGAGGTCCGTACGACCCCGAACTACGGCTCGGCCGTGGGGCCGCTGACCTTCCTGCGGGAGCACGGCGTCAAGATCTGACCACCGGTCTGACCGCCGGGTCGAAAAGCGGCCGGTGGCGCCCCGTCTCCCTCGGGCGTCACCGGTCGCCCAGGCGCTCCGCTGGCGCGTGCGCCTGGGTCAGTAGGTCGAGGGCGACTTCGAGGACGGCTTGCCGCTTCGCCTCGGGGTCGCCCTCGATCGTCTGCATCGCGAAGAGGCTCGCGTGGATGCTGAAGAGCGCGGTCGTGCAGCGGACCTGGTCGGTCAGCCCGGCGTCGGGGTCGCGGATCAGGCCGGACATCGCGATCATCCGGTCCTTGAAGAACTGGCCGATGCTCAGCTCGCGCACCGTCGCCTGGTTCTCCTGCATGAAGCGCAGCAGCGGTTCGACTCCCCTCAGGGCCGCGCTGTAGCGGCGCAGCAGCTCCTGCTTGGTGTCCAGGGTGCGGGGCTGCCGCTCGCCCCAGGCGATCAGCTCGTCGAGCGGCTCGCTCAGGTCCCGGAAGAGGCTGAGGACGATGTCTTCCTTGGTCTTGAAGTGGTAGTAGAGCGCGGCCTTGGTGACGTCGAGCTGTTCGGCGATCTCGCGCAGCGAGGTCTTCTCGTACCCCTGCTTGGCGAAGAGGTCCAGGGCCACGTCCTGGATGCGCTGACGGGTGTCGCCCCGGCGCGGTGTGCTGCCCAAGATGCTCTCCTGTGGGGGTGGGGCCAGCCCTCTGAGCAGGCCGAACAAAACTTACTTGACGCCCGGCTAGTAGACGTCTTACCTTTCCTACTGTACTCAACTAGCCGGGCGGCAAGTAAGTGGCGCGTCACCGGAGCTCGTCGTAACCAGGGGGAGTGGAGATCATGTCCCAGAAGAAACAAGAAGGTGAAGCGCCACCCGCTTCCCTGCCCGCACAGGGCACCGCCCGGCCCGCTCCAGGCAAGCAGGGCAAGGAGCCGAAGACCCACAGCACCGGCGTGGTGATCCTGGCCCTCATGATCGCGATGCTGCTCGCGATGCTCGACAACATGATCGTCGGCACCGCGATGCCGACCATCGTCGGCGAGCTGGGCGGGCTCGAGCACCTCTCGTGGGTGGTGACCGCGTACACCCTGGCGACCGCCGCCTCGACCCCCATCTGGGGCAAGCTCGGCGACATGTACGGCCGCAAGGGCATCTTCCTCTCCTCCATCGCCCTCTTCCTCGTCGGCTCGGCCCTGTCCGGCATGGCCCAGACGATGGGTCAGCTGATCGGCTTCCGGGCCCTCCAGGGCCTGGGCGCGGGCGGTCTGATGGTCGGCGTGATGGCGATCATCGGCGATCTGGTGCCGCCGCGGGAGCGCGGTCGCTACCAGGGCATGATGGCCGGTGTGATGGCCGTGGCCATGATCGGTGGCCCGCTGGTCGGCGGCACCCTCACCGACCACCTCGGCTGGCGCTGGATCTTCTACATCAACATCCCGCTCGGCGCGATCGCCCTGTTCGCGATCAGCGCGGTCCTGCACCTGCCCAAGAAGCGCTACGAAGGACGGATCGACTACACCGGCGCGGCCCTGCTGACCGTGGGCATCACCGCGCTCGTGCTGCTCACCACCTGGGGCGGCAACGAGTACGCCTGGGGCTCGCCCCAGATCTTCGGGCTCGGCGCGGTCGGCGTCGTGGCGCTCGTGGCGTTCGTGTTCGTCGAGAAGCGGGTCGCCGAACCCGTGCTGCCGCTGCACATCTTCCGGATCGGCAACTTCTCGCTGGTCACGATCATCGGCTTCCTCACCGGTTTCGTGATGTTCGGCTCGATGACCTTCCTGCCGCTCTACCAGCAGACCGTCCAGGGCGCCAGCGCCACCAACTCCGGTCTGCTGCTGCTCCCGATGCTGCTCGGCATGATGGTCGTCTCGCTGGTCGCGGGCCGGGTCACCACCCAGACCGGCAAGTACAAGATCTTCCCGATCCTCGGCGGCATCCTGATCACCACGGGCATGTTCCTGCTGGCGCAGATGGACACCGGGACCACCCGCACCACCTCCGGCATCTACATGACGGTGCTCGGCGCGGGCATGGGCTTCCTCATGCAGACGACCATGCTGATCGCGCAGAACAGCGTCGAGATGAAGGACATGGGCGTCGGCAGCTCCTCCGCCACCCTCTTCCGCACCCTGGGCGGCTCCTTCGGCGTCGCGATCCTCGGCGCCCTGTTCACCAACCAGGTGAACGACACCATGGCCGAGCGGGGCGGCGCGAAGGCGGCGGCCGCCACCTCCGGCGGCGCCCAGCTCGACCCGGAGAGCATCAAGCACCTGCCCCCGCCCATCAAGGACGCCTACACCCACGCCGTGGCCAGCGGCGCGCACCAGGTGTTCCTGTGGGGCGCGGTGATCAGCATCGTCGGCTTCCTCGCGGCCTGGTTCATCAAGGAGGTGCCGCTGCGCGCCGCCCCCAAGTCCGCCGACGGCGAGACCCCGGCCGATGTGACGCCGGTGGCCGAACCCGTCTGACCAACGGCTTCCGTACGACTCGCACGGCTCTGACGGCCCCGGCGCACCGAGCGCCGGGGCCGTCGCCGTGGGCAGCGAGGAGTCAGGGCGGGGACCGGCACCTGGTGTGCGATGATCTCGCCCACTGAACGGGCGACTTCGGGGGACTCATGCCGCACCGTGACGACGATGACTACGAGCCGGTCTTCAAGAAGAGCAACTGGGGCACCAACCGGTACGTCTACAACCTCAACAACCCCGTGGGGATGGCCCTGACCATCGTGAGCATCGCCTTCATGCTCGTGATGATGTTCCTGATGCAGGAGCGGAAGGGCCCCTTCGAGCGCCCGGAGGAGACGCCCTGGAGCCCGCGTATCGAGCAGGATCCCACCCTCCCGTGGGACGAGGACACGAACGCGACGCCTTCCGGCAGCACGACGCCTCCCGGCAGCACGACGCCTTCCGGCAGCACCACGCCTCCCGGCAGCGCGACGTCGGTGCCGAGCCCTGCCCCCTGAGCACTCAGCGGGGCGGACATGCCTCAGTCCGGGACCTCGATGACGGGGAAGCTGCCGGTGTTGGTGGGCGCCGACTCCGGCAGCCACAGCACCGCCACCGCTCCGTCCTCGCCCTCCACCGCCGGGTCCGCGTTACGGAACGTCAGCCGCGCGCCCAGCACCCGGGCCTGGCCCGCGGCGATGGTCAGGCCCAGCCCGTGGCCCTTGCCCGCCCGGTCCTTGCTGCCGGTGCGGAACCGGCTCGGCCCGTCCTTCAGCAGCGACTCCGGGAAGCCGGGTCCGTGGTCGCGGACCCGCAGCACCCGGCCCTCCACGGTGACCTCGAACGGCGGCTTGCCGTGCCGGGCGGCGTTGGCCAGCAGATTGCCGAGTATGCGTTCCAGCCGCCGGGGATCGGTGGAGACGTGGGCGTCCCGGGACACCACCGTGACCTGGGCGTCCGGGGACACCACGCGCACCCGGCGGGTGATGAACTCGGCGAGGTCGATCTCCTGGAGTTCGGCCCGCTCGGCGAAGCCGTCCAGCCGGGCCACCTCCAGCACGTCCTCGACCAGCGTGCGCATCGCCTGCGCCCGGTCCCGTACCAGCTCGGTGGGGCGGCCCGGGGGCAGCAGCTCGGCGGCGGTGAGCAGCCCGGTGACCGGGGTGCGCAGCTCGTGCGCGATGTCGGCGGTGACCCGGCGCTCCGCCTCAAGACGCTCCTGGAGCGCCTCGGCCATGCCGTCGACGGCGCGCGCCAGGTCGTCGGTCTCGTCGCGCACCCGGCCGCCGATGGCGTCCCGTACCCGCACCTCGGAGTCGCCCTCGGCGAGCTTGCGGGCCGCGGTGGCGGCCTTGCGCAGCCGCCGCGAGAGCTGGTCGCCGATGAGCACGCCGAGCGCGATCCCGCCCAGCACCACCGAGACCGAGCCCAGGATCAGCACCCGGTCCAGGTCGTCCAGGACGGCGAAGCGGTCCTGGAAACGGGTGTGGACCGACAGCACCTTGCCGTCGCGCAGCGGCACCGACGCCCACACCTCGGGGCTGCCGGTGCCGGAGTCCTCCAGATAGGTGGCGCGCTGCCCGCGCGCCGCGAACTTCCGCAGGTCCTCGGGCAGCCGCGGGTCGTCCAGCTTGGCGCCGAAGCCCAGCACCCGGGACTCCTCGTACCACTTCTGCGCGACCTTCACCCGCTCGTCCATCACCGTGCGGCTGTTGTCGAGCATCGAGACCCGGGCCGCGTTGTGGACGACGAGGCTCAGCGCGACCGCGACCAGCGCGCTCACCGCGGCGATCGCCAGGCTGACCTTCCAGCGCAGTCCGGAGCGGAGCGCGAGTCTCACCATGGTCCTGCTTCAGCCCCTGAGCTTGTAGCCGAAGCCGCGGACCGTCTCGATGCGGTCCTGGCCTATCTTGCCGCGCAGCCGCTGGACGTGGACGTCCACGACCCGGGTGTCCCCGCCCCAGCCGTACTCCCACACCCGCTCCAGCAGCCGGTCGCGGGAGAGCACGGTGCCGGGCGCGGCGGAGAACTCCAGCAGCAGCCGCATCTCGGTCGGCGTCAGCGCGACCTGCTCACCGCCCTTGCGGACCTCCATGCCCTCCGGGTTCACCTCCAGGTCGCCGAAGCGCAGCACCCCGCCCTCGGGCTCCTCGGGTCCCGGCGGCTCGCCGCCGCGGCCGCCGGGGCCGCTGGCGTGGCCGAAGCGGCGCAGCACGGCCCGGATGCGGGCGACCAGCACGGCGCCGTCGAAGGGCTTGGTGACGTAGTCGTCGGCCCCGGCCTCCAGGCCCAGCACCACGTCGATCGAGTCGGCGCGGGCCGACAGCATGATCACGGGCACGGTGGACTCGTCGCGGATCCGGCGGCACAGGCTGACCCCGTCCAGGCCCGGAACCATCACGTCCAGCAGGGCGATGTCGGGCCGGTCGGCCCGGAACCGCTCAAGCCCGGTCAGTCCGTCGGGCGCGGCGGTCACCAGGAAGCCGTCGCGCTCCAGGGCGAGCTGGGTGGCCTCGCGGATGACGTCGTCGTCCTCGACGAAGAGCACATGGGTTTCGGCCACAGCCTCGGTTCAGCCTTCCGTTCCGTCGTCCTCGCCGCCGTCCTTCGCGGCGGCGCTGGGGGCGGGGTCGTCCGTGGGGCTGCTCTTGCTGTAGTCGGTGTGCCGGTGCCGGACCACGGTGAACGCCTGCCTGCTTTCCGCCCAACGGTAGGTGATGACGTCCTCGCGCGAGGGACAGCAGACGGTGTCCCCGGAGGCGTAACTGAGCTTGGTGACGCTCAGATCGCCCTTGACGACGTCGGCGTAGACGGGCGGCTGCTCGTCCGTGAAGACGTTCTCGTACCGCTGTCCCACCTTGCGGTACACATACGAGCCGATGCCGAAGCCGTCATCGCAGCTCGTGACGTTGATGACGAGATCGGGCGCGGTGGGTCCGGTCAGCTTCCCCCGGGACACCTCCACCGGGTAGCCCTTGACCGGCTGTCCCTTCGCGGCCGTCGCCGTGCACGGCTGGAGGTGCGACTTCAGGTTCCGGCCGACCTTCGGGTCCTCCTTGATCAGCCGCACCGCGTCGGCCTTCTGCACGGCGGGCGGCTTGGTCGTCGACCCGCTCGCGTACGAGCCCTTGTCCTGCGCGGAGGGCGAGGTCCACTGGGTGCGTGCGGGGCCCTCCGTCCGCACGCCCTGGCTGCCGGCGCCGCATCCGGCCAGCATCCAGCCCCCGGCTGCCGCGAGGCCCACGACCGCGCCGCCGGTGATCATGGCAGTCCTGCCGGGAGTGGCCTTGATCAGGCCGCGCACCGTTCCTGCCCCCGCTCCTGGCGGTCACGCCGGACCTGGTTCCCCGCCCGGAGCGGCTTCGCGGCGGCGGGCTCGCCCGCCGGCTCGCGGCCGAGCGCGCGGGCATCCAGCTCGCGGCTCTCCAGCTCCTGCCGCAGCCGCGCGAGCGCCCGGTGCAGCGTGCTCTTGACCGTGCCGGTCGACATACCGAGCGCCTCCGCCGTCTCCTCCGTCGTCATCTGCTCCCAGTGTCGCAGCACCACGACACTGCGCTGCTTGGGAGCCAGCACCCCGAGGATGTCCATCAGCAGGGCCCGGTCGGCGTGCTGCTCGGTGCCGTCGTCGACGCTGGCCTCCGGCAGCTGCTCGGTGGGCACCTCGTCCAGCTTGCGGGCGCGCCACCACTCGGTACGGGTGTTGATCATGACGCGGCGGAGATACGCGTCGGCGAGGGACTTGTCGGCTATCCCGTCCCAGCGGCCGTAGGTGCGCACGAGCGCGGTCTGGAGGAGGTCCTGTGCCTCGATCGGGTCCGGGATCAGCCGACGGGCGCTGCGCAGCAGCGCGTCCTGCCGGTTGCGCACGTACTCCTCGAAGTCCAGAACCTTGCCGCTGCTGCCGTTCATCGTGCAGCCCTCCATCCCGCTGTCTTCCCCACGTTGAATGCCTGCCGTTCGGCGGCACGGGAAGGACGCTACGGAGGCGCTGTTGCGGAGCCATGTGCGTCAGCACGTCGGCAAACGCACAGCTACCCATAGGTTGTGTAACAGCGGAACCCGGTTCGACGGAGTGTCAGAACCGGGTCCTGGAAGTGTCACAGCCCTGTCACAGGATGCCTGGTGAGGCCGGGAAAGAACGGCTGTGGGTCAGGTCAGCGGCAGCCGGTAGAGGCCGCCCGCGAGCGGTTCGACGAGGCCGTCGGAGACCAGCCCGTCGAGCGCCCGGGCCCGCTGCACCGGCTCGTTCCACACCTGGTCCAGCGCCGCCTGTGGCACCGGCGCGACCGCCTCCCGCAGCACCGCCAGCAGCTTGCCCCGCACCTGACGGTCCGTCCCCGCGTAACTCTGGCCGCGCCGCGGCGGGCCGTCGTGCTCCGGCGCACCGGCCCCGCGCCAGGCGCAGGACGCCGCGATGGGGCAGCGCGCGCAGTCGGGGGTGCGGGCCGTGCAGACCAGGGCGCCCAGCTCCATCGTGGCCGCCGCCCAGCGCGCCGCCGTCCGCTCGTCGTCCGGCAGCAGGGCACGGGCGAGCTTGCGCTCGGCGGCGGTCGTGGCGTTCGGCGGGTACTGGACGCCGCCGACCGCCCGCGCGAACACCCGGCGGACGTTGGTGTCCAGCACCGGGTGGCGCTGGCCGTACGCGAACGAGGCCACGGCCGCCGCCGTGTACTCGCCGACCCCCGGCAGCGCGAGCAGCTGCGCATGGTCCTCCGGTACGTCACCGCCGTGCCGCTCCCTTATGGCCGCCGCCGCGCCGTGCAGCCGCAGCGCGCGGCGCGGATAGCCGAGCCGCCCCCAGGCGCGGACCGCCTCACCGGGCGGCTCGGCGGCCAGGTCGGCCGGGCGCGGCCAGCGGGCGAGCCACTGCTCGTACACCGGCAGCACACGGCTCACCGGCGTCTGCTGGAGCATGAACTCGCTCACCATCACACCCCACGCTCCGGCCTCCGGGCGGCGCCAGGGGAGGTCGCGGGCGTGGGCGTCGAACCAGTCGATGACGGGCCGGTGGAGCTCGGCACCATCGGGGGTCGGGGTTGCGGCGGCCGGGGCGGCGGAAATGGCAGTCATCACATCCGATCCTGACACGGCGGAACGCCCGATGGGGGCCGAGGGCGCGGGCGTTCGGGTCGAGCCGGGGCAGATCCGAGCGAAACGGTGCAATTCAGGTGAGGGTGCGCGGTGGGCGGCCGGGAACCGCCCGCGCCGTTGTCGCCCAGGTGGCCGATCCGGTCGGATGATGAGAAAAGTAGGGAGACCGACGGCGGTTATTGGCGGGTCATGGCGTCGATCTCCCATAGAGTTTCCGCGTGGGATCTCTGCGCAATCCGATCGGGCCGCTTCCCTCCTCCATCTACTGGCGGCGGAGGGCTGTTGCGCTGGCCCTGCTCGCCGTCATCGTGCTGCTCGTCATCTGGGCCTTCGGCTGGGGTGGTTCGGGCGGCGGCGGAAGCGACGAGGGCAAGGGGCCGGGCGGCGGCGGACCCGCGCGTACGATCACCCCCGGACCGACCACCTCCGGGCCGGTGAACAGCGAACGCCCCGGTGGGCGCGACGAGTCGGACACCGGCGGCACGGGCCCCGGCTCGGGTTCCGGATCCGGCTCCGGCTCCGGTGACTCCGGCGACGGCGGCACGGGCACCGGGTCCGGCGGCGCGGGGGACGACGGCACCTCCGGCGGCACCGGCGGCACCGGCGACGGACTCGGCGAGGGCGACGGCCAGGGGCTGCCCGTCGGGTCGAGCCTGCCGGAGTGCAAGCGCGGCGACATCGACCTGACGGTGCGCAGTGTCAAGGACGCGAAGGTGAAGAACACGTACGAGCCGGATGAGAAGCCGACGTTCGAAATCACCGTGAAGAACTCCTCGAACAGCTCCTGCGCGGTGGACTTCGGCCGGGCGGCCGCCTCACTGACCATCACGGACGCGGACAACAAGCACGTCTGGGCCTCGGACGACTGCCCCGAGGGCACCGCCGCCGCCCTGATCGAGGTGCCCGCCTCCGGCGAGACCAAGCGCACCGTGGAGTGGGACCGCAAGCGCACCGCCGCCCACTGCGCGAAGCCGACCGGCAGCAGGACCGCCGCGCCCGGCACCTACCTGGTCGAGGCGAAGCTGGACGGCCTCGGCACGGCCAAGGTGTCGTTCGTCCTCGACAAGGACTGATGCCGCACGGCAGAGGGGGCCGGATCCGCCGACGCGGATCCGGCCCCCTCTGCCGTGTCTGTCGCTACACGTACCGCTCCAGGATCGACGACTCCGCCAGCCGTGACAGGCCCTCGCGGACCGAGCGGGCCCGGGCCTCGCCCACGCCGTCGACCATCTGGAGATCGTCCACACTCGCGGCCAGCAGCTTCTGTAGCCCGCCGAAGTGCTCCACCAGCCGCTCGATGATCGCCCCCGGCAGCCTCGGCACCTTGGCCAGCAGCCGGAAGCCGCGCGGGGAGACCGCCGAGTCCAGGGTCTCGGGGGAGCCCGTGTACCCGAGGGCGCGGGCCACGATGGGGAGTTCGAGCAGCTCGGTGTGGGTGAGCCGGTCCAGCTCGGCGAGCGCGTCGGCGACGGTGCGGGTGCGCTTGGCCGTCGGCTCGGGCACGTAGTCCCGTACGACCAGCTCCCGCTCCGGCTCGACGCCCGCGATCAGCTCGTCCAGCTGGAGCGACAGCAGCCGGCCGTCCGTGCCCAGCTCCACCACGTACTCGGCGATCTCGGTGGCGATGCGCCGCACCATCTCCAGCCGCTGCGCGACCGCGCTGACGTCCCGGACGGTGACCAGGTCCTCGATCTCCAGCGCGGAGAGGGTGCCCGCGACCTCGTCCAGCCGCAGTTTGTACCGCTCCAGCGTGGCCAGCGCCTGATTGGCGCGGGACAGGATGGCCGCGGAATCCTCCAGGACCCGCCGCAGCCCGTCCACGTACAGCGCGATCAGCCGCATGGACTGGCTGACGGACACGACCGGGAACCCGGTCTGGATGGAGACGCGCTGCGCGGTGCGGTGCCGGGTGCCGGTCTCCTCGGTGGTGATCGCCGCGTCCGGGACGAGCTGCACCCCCGCCCGCACGATCTTGCTGATGTCCTTGTCGAGTACCAGCGCCCCGTCCAGCTTGCACAGTTCGCGCAGCCGGGTGGCGGTGAACTCGACGTCGATGACGAAGCCGCCGGTACACAGCGACTCGACGGTCTTGTCGGTGCCGAGCACGATGAGCCCGCCCGTGTTTCCACGGAGGACGCGCTCAAGGCCGTCGCGCAGGGCCGTGCCCGGCGCGACAGCGCTCAGAGTGGCACGCATCAGACTGTCGGCTTTGCCGGGATTCGATGCCCGGTCGCCTGCTGCCACTGCACTCCTCCGTCACAAGGTCTGAATCGGTGCCGCGAGTCGCCCCTCCGCGCCCCTGTACGAGGCCACGTACGGCGAGACCAGGGCAAAGTCTACCGGCGGTCCCCGGCCTCCCGTGGGGTCTCCCGGCGTACGCCCGTGGGCGGGAACCGGAGTGCGGCTCCCCCTGCGGTCCGGATCGCCCCGCTCACCACCGCGTTCGCCCCCGTCATCACCCCTGCTCGGGGGCGTCCCCGCGGGACCGGTCGGTGCGCTCCCGGCGGGGCAGTACGCGCAGTGCGTCCCCTATGTCCGCCACCTCCAGCACCCGCATGCCGTCGGGGATGCGCCCCGGATCGGTGGGCACCAGGGCGTGGGTGAAGCCCAGCCGGGCGGCCTCGGACAGCCGCCGCTGCACGCCCGTGACCCGCCGGACCTCGCCCGCGAGCCCCACCTCGCCGATCGCCACCAGGTTCTTCGGCAGCGGGGTGTCGCTCGCCGCGCTCGCCAGCG
The DNA here is from genome assembly GCF_052851135.1 of Streptomyces sp. BRA346. Taxonomy (NCBI): domain Bacteria; kingdom Bacillati; phylum Actinomycetota; class Actinomycetes; order Kitasatosporales; family Streptomycetaceae; genus Streptomyces; species Streptomyces sp. BRA346. Next base: position 92,728 of record NZ_JAIWIH010000017.1, read on the forward strand.
CGAGCGCCACCGCGAGGTCCGCCGCGGGCTCCGACAGCTTCACCCCGCCCACCGTGGCGCTGTAGATGTCGCGCTTGCCGAGCGCGCTGATCCGGCCCCGCTGCTCCAGCACGGCCAGCATCATCGAGACGCGGGAGGTCTCCAGCCCTGAGGTGGTGCGGCGGGGGGAGGGGATCTGCGAGTCGACCGTCAGCGCCTGCACCTCGGCGACCAGCGGGCGGCGGCCCTCCAGGGTGACGGTCAGGCAGGTGCCGGGCACCGGCTCGGCGCGCCGGGTGAGGAACAGCCCCGACGGGTCGGCGAGGCCGGTGATGCCCTCGTCGTGCAGCTCGAAGCAGCCCACCTCGTCCGTCGCCCCGTAACGGTTCTTGACGCCGCGCACCAGCCGCAGCCGGGCGTGCCGGTCGCCCTCGAAGTGCAGCACCACGTCGACCAGGTGCTCCAGCAGCCGCGGGCCCGCGATCGCCCCGTCCTTCGTCACATGGCCGACCAGCAGCGTGGACATGCCGCGCTCCTTGGACGCCCGGATCAGCGCCCCGGCCACCTCGCGCACCTGGGCCATGCCGCCGGGCGCGCCGTCGATCTCGGGGGAGGCGACGGTCTGGACGGAGTCCAGGATCAGCAGCGACGGCTTGACCGAGTCGAGATGGCCGAGCACGGCGGACAGATCGGTCTCGGCCGCGAGGTAGAGATGCTCGCTCAGCGCCCCGATGCGGTCGGCGCGCAGCCGGACCTGACCGGCCGACTCCTCCCCGGTCACGTACAGCGTCCGGTGGTCGTCGGTGGCCGCCTTGGCCGCGACGTCCAGCAGCAGCGTCGACTTGCCGACGCCCGGCTCCCCGGCCAGCAGCGCCACGGCGCCGGGGACCAGGCCGCCGCCGAGCACCCGGTCCAGCTCGTCCACTCCGGTGGAACGGGCGGTGGCCTGGCGGCCGTCGACCTGGCCGATGGGCAGCGCGGCCGAGGTGACCCGGCCGGGCGCGGTCGTGCGCACGGCGGGCGCGCCGAACTCCTCGACCGTGCCCCAGGCCTGGCACTCCGGGCAGCGGCCGAGCCACTTGGCGGTGGTCCAGCCGCATTCGGTGCAGCGGTAGGAGGGCCGGTCCTTGGCGGATGAACGGGAGGAGCTACGGGCAGCCATGACGCCAACGCTAGCGTCGGCCACCGACAGCGCGGCGCCCAGGATGCTTGTGGGCTCATAGCAGTTCTGCGGCACGGAAGAGGGACACCTGTCCCCTTATGAGGGAGATGGTCACCCGTAAGGGTTAAAACTGCCCAAGTAAGGCGAGCGGGTCTGCATCATCCGCCTACGGTCGCCGGGTGATGAGCAGCAGGTCCGAGCACTCGACACACGCCACCGGCGCACACCGGGCGCAGCGCCGCGCGCCCCGCGTCACCACCACGCGCCCTCAGCGGCCCCCCGCGCGCTACGAGCCGTATCTGGACGGTCTGTTCACCTACTGCCTGTCGGTCCTCTGCGAGCACGACGCCGCGGCCGTCACGCTCGGCGATGTGCTGGCCGTCGCCGAGCGGCGGCTCGGCCGGGGGCGCGGGCGCGCGGAGGCCGAGGAGGAGCCGAGCCGTCCGTGGCTCTACGCGGTCGCCCGCTGGGCCTGTCTGCGCAAGCTCACCGAACTGCGGGAGCGGCGCGAACCGAGGGACCCGGCGGGCGGGCGGGGCGGTCCGGACACCGCACTGCCCGAGCCCGTCGCCGACCGCCGCCGCCGCGAACTCGCCGCGCTCGCCTGGCCCGAGGCCGCCGGGACCACCGCCGCCCAGCGCGAGGCGCTCGAACTCCACGTCCGCCACCAGCTCACCCCCGCCGAGGTCGCCGCCGCGCTCGGCAAGGAGCCCGACGAGACCCGCGCCCTGCTCTCCAGCGCCGCCTGCGAGGTGGAGCGCACCCGCGCCGCGCTCGCCGTCGTGGAGCTGGGCCACTGTCCCGTCGTCGCCCGGCTCGCGGGCGACACCCAGGTGCTGCTCTCCGCCGCGCTCCGCCGTGAGCTGGTGCGCCACGTCGACGACTGCCGCGAATGCCGCCGGATGGCGGAGCGGGCCACGGCGGACGGCCCCTGGCCCGGCACCGCCGCCGCGCCCGCCGCGCTGCCGCTGGTGGAGGCGGACCGCTCCGCCGTGCACGCCGCGATGCTGTGCGCCCTGAGCGCCCGCCCGGTGCGCGCCGCGGCCGGTCCGCGCTTCGACCGGCGCGGCTTCCCGCTCGCCCCCCAGGACCGGGCCGCCCGCCGGAGCAGGCTGCGCAGCCGCGCCCTGACCACGACCGTGGTCGCCACGGTCGTGGCCGCCCCGGTGCTCGCCCTGTGGGCCGCGTACCGGGGTGCGCCGCTCGCCGGTGACCAGCACGACACGGACTCGGTGGCCGCCGCCGCCGACGGCGCGGGTGAGGCTCCGGCCGGTGAGCAGGATCGGTCCGCCGGGCGCGCGTACGAGCAGGCGGGCAGCGCGCAGGACCGTTCCGGCGCGCCCCGGCTGCGCGGCCGGGAACCCGAAGTGTCGGTCGAGGTCATCGGCGTGGACGGCAAGCCGGAGCGCCATGCCAAGGACGTCGGCCGCTCCCGTGGCGGCTCCCGCCCCGAGGGCGGCGGCCGCCACGGCGGCGGCTCCGCCCCGTCCCGCCCGGCCCCCGGGCCCGGGCGGCTCACCGTGGAGGCCCAGCCGAGCGGTGATGTGACGGTCATCACTCTGTCCGCCTCCGGCGGCGCCCCGGTGCGCTGGTCGGCCTCGGCGTCGGGCGGCGCGTCCTGGCTCCGGCTGCACCACACCGCCGGCGAGCTGCGGCCCGGTGAGACGACGACGATCACGGTGTCGGTCGACCACGACCGCGAGCCGCCGGGCCGCTGGCGGGCGCGGGTGACGGTGGCGCCGTCGGGCGCCGTTGTGGTGATCGAGGGCCGAGGCACACCCGCCCCGACCCCCACCCCATCAGCGCCGTCCCCCGACCCCACCTCGCCGCCGTCCACCCCACCTCCGTCGGACTCGCCGACGCCCAAGGGGTAGGAGGCGCCCGGTAACGGTGCGCCCTCAGCCCACCACGGCCGCGGGCGCCGGGCCCCGGGGCGGAGCCCGGAAGGGGCGGGGCCCAGGGGCGCAGGCCCCTGGATTCAGCCCGCCGGGTCCGCCGGGTGCGGCGCCACCAGCGGCAACGACGCCGCCAACCGCGCCTCGCACAGCTCCACCAGCCGGTCATACCCGGCCTTACCCATCAGCTCCGTCAGCTCCGGCCGGTACGACACGTACACCGGATCCCCGGCACCGTGCGCCGACACCGCCGACGTGCACCACCAGTGCAGGTCGTGCCCGCCCGGGCCCCACCCCCGGCGGTCGTATTCGCCGATCGTGATCTGGAGCACCTGGGTGTCGTCCGGGCGGTCGATCCACTCGTACGACCGCCGCACCGGCAGCTGCCAGCACACGTCCGGCTTGGTCTCCAGCGGTTCGCGCCCCTCCCGCAGCGCGAGGATGTGCAGCGCACAGCCCGCGCCGCCCGCGAAACCGGGGCGGTTCTGGAAGATGCACGAGCCGTCGTAACGGCGCGTCTGGCGGTCGCCGTCCTCGTCCTCCTGCACCCAACCCCGGGCGTGGCCCTCGTCGTGGAACTGCCAGACCTCCGGGGTCAGCCGGGCCATATGGCGGGCGACCCGCTCCTCGTCCTCCTCGTCCGAGAAGTGCGCGCCCAGGGTGCAGCAGCCGTCGCTCGCGCGCCCGCCCTGGATGCCCTGGCAGCCCTGGCCGAAAATGCAGCTCCAGCGCGAGGTCAGCCAGGTCAGGTCGCAGCGGAAGACCTGCTCCTCGTCGGCGGGGTCGGGGAATTCCACCCAGGCGCGGGCGAAGTCCAGGCCGACCTCGTCCGCGGGCGGGGCCGCCACGGGCGGGGCAGCCGGGGAAGGGGCGGCATCGTCGGCCCGCTGGTCCTGCTCCGGCCCCGGGGCGTTCTTCCGGGCTTTGTCCTGCTTCGCCTTTTTCGTCGTTGCCACGGTGCAAGGGTATGCCCCCGACATGACGGCAACGGGGACGGGGATCCTGTGAGAGCGGGAGGGATCCCGTGCATGACCACGCCAGGCGCACAGTAGCGTTCTGGCCATGAGACTCGGTGTCCTCGACGTGGGTTCGAATACGGTCCATCTGCTGGTGGTGGACGCGCATCCGGGTGCCCGCCCGCTGCCCGCCCACTCCCACAAGGCGGAACTCCGGCTGGCCGAACTCCTCGACGGCGACGGAGCCATCGGCTCCGAAGGCGTCGACCGGCTGATCGCGGTGGTGAAGGAGGCGCTGGAGGCGGCCGAGGACAAGGGCGTCGAGGAGGTGCTGCCGTTCGCGACCTCCGCGGTCCGGGAGGCCGCCAACGCCGACGAGGTCCTCGCCCGGGTGGCCGAGGAGACCGGCGTACAGCTGCGCGTGCTCAGCGGCGAGGACGAGGCCCGGCTCACCTTCCTGGCCGCCCGCCGCTGGTGCGGCTGGTCGTCGGGGCGGCTGCTGCTCCTGGACATCGGCGGCGGTTCGCTGGAGATCGCGTACGGGCTCGACGAGGAGCCCGACGCGGCCGTCTCGCTGCCGCTGGGCGCGGGTCGGCTGACCGCGGGCTGGCTGCCGGGCGACCCGCCCGATCCGGCCGATGTCCGGGCCCTGCGGCGCCATGTGCGGGCCGAGATCGCCCGCGTCGTGGGCGACTTCAGCCGCCACAGCACCCCGGACCAGGTGGTCGCCACCTCCAAGACGTTCAAGCAGCTGGCCCGGATCGCGGGCGCGGCGCGCTCCGCCGAGGGCCTGTACGTGGAGCGCAGGCTGACCGCCAAGGCGCTGGAGGAGTGGGTGCCCCGGCTGACCGCCATGCCCACCGAGGAGCGGGCCGAGCTGCCGGGGGTGTCCGAGGGACGGGCCCCGCAGCTGCTGGCGGGGGCGCTGGTGGCCGAGGCCGCCATGGATCTGTTCGCGGTCGACGTGCTGGAGATCTGCCCGTGGGCGCTGCGCGAGGGGGTCATTCTGCGCCGCCTGGACCACCTGCCCACATGACGTGATCGGCAGTCGCGGTTTAGTCGCACAGAGCAGCGGCCGTACGCTGTCCCTCGTGACAGAGCCAGTGGTGCGCATCCCGGATGCGAAGGTCGCCCTGTCCACCGCCTCGGTCTATCCGGAGTCGACGGCGACGGCCTTCGAGATCGCCGCGCGGCTGGGCTACGACGGTGTCGAGGTCATGGTGTGGACCGATCCGGTCAGCCAGGACATCGAGTCGCTGCGCCGCCTCTCGGATTATCACGGGGTGCCGATCCTTGCCGTGCACGCGCCATGTCTGCTGATCACTCAGCGGGTGTGGTCGACCGACCCGTGGGTCAAGCTCCAGCGGGCCAAGGCGGCGGCCGAGCGGCTGGGCGCGTCCACCGTCGTCGTCCACCCGCCGTTCCGATGGCAGCGGTCGTACGCCCGCGAGTTCGTACGCGGAATCTGGCGGATGGCGGACGAGACCGATGTGCGGTTCGCGGTGGAGAACATGTTCCCGTGGCGCTATCGCGACCGCGAGATGCTCGCGTACGCGCCGGACTGGGACGTCACCAAGGACGACTACCGGCACTTCACGATCGACCTCTCGCACACCGCGACCTCCCGCACGGACGCCCTGGACATGGTGGACCGGATGGGCGACCGGCTCGCCCATCTCCACCTCGCCGACGGCCAGGGCTCCAACAAGGACGAGCACCTGGTGCCGGGGCGCGGCACCCAGCCCTGCGCCGAGCTGCTGGAACGTCTCGCCAGGACCGGCTTCGACGGCCACGTGGTGGTCGAGGTGAACACCCGGCGGGCCATGTCCCAGGCCGAGCGCGAGGCCGACCTCGCGGAGGCGCTGGCCTTCACCCGCCTCCATCTGGCCTCCCCGACCCCGGCCTCCCGGACGGGCAGGGCGGTGCGCCGGAAGTGACCCCCGCCACGCCCCAGCCGCCCGCCACGGGGCCCCGGCGCGGCCGCGGCCGCCCGGCCCGCGGCAGCGCGGCCGACGGACCCGGGGCCCGCGACCGGATCCTGACCGCGGCGCGCAACGAGTTCGCCGAGCGCGGCTACGACAAGGCCTCGATCCGCGGCATCGCCAAGGCCGCCGAGGTGGACCCGGCGCTGGTGCACCACTACTTCGGCACCAAGGAGCAGGTCTTCGGCGCGGCGATCGAACTGATCCTGGCGCCCGCCATGGGCGCCCCGGACGCGGTGCACGGCGGCAGCCCGGAGGGCGCTGGGGAGCGGATGGCCCGCTACTTCTTCGCCACCTGGGAGAACCCGGTCTCCCGGCTGCCCCTGCTGGCGGTGATGCGCTCCGCGCTCACGAACGAGGCGGCCGCCGCCGTACTGCGCGGGCTGATCGAGCGGCGCCTGCTGATGCGGATGGCGCGCGACCTGGACGTGCCGGACCCGAAGTTCCGGGCCCAGCTCGCGGCCGCCCAGATCATCGGGGTCGCGATGCTGCGGTACGTGATCAAGATGGAGCCGGTGGCCTCGGCGACCGTGGACGAGATCGTCGCCATGGTGGGGCCGACGCTCCAGCGGTACCTCACCGAGAAGTAGCCCGTGATTCCGCACTGTGAGCCACCTGTCTCTGGATCCGGACACCACATCGGGATTCGCGCCGCACAGGCGTAGAGTCAGAAGACTCCGATCCGATTCTCAAGGTCCGATCGGTCCGATTTCGCAGGACGCACTTACGAGGGAGCCGAGTACCGTGCCCGAGCTGAGGTCTCGCACCGTCACCCACGGCCGCAACATGGCGGGCGCCCGCGCCCTAATGCAGGCTTCCGGCGTAGCGCGTGAGGACTTCGGCAAGCCGATCGTCGCCGTGGCCAACAGCTTCACCGAGTTCGTGCCGGGCCACACCCACCTCCAGCCGGTCGGCCGGATCGTCAGCGAGGCGGTCCACGCGGCGGGCGGCATCCCGCGCGAGTTCAACACCATCGCCGTCGACGACGGCATCGCGATGGGCCACGGCGGGATGCTCTACAGCCTCCCCTCCCGCGATCTGATCGCCGACTCCGTCGAGTACATGGTCGAGGCGCACTGCGCGGACGCGCTGATCTGCATCTCCAACTGCGACAAGATCACGCCCGGGATGCTGATGGCCGCGATGCGGCTCAACATCCCGACCGTCTTCGTCTCCGGCGGCCCCATGGAGTCCGGCCGCGCGACCCTGGTCGACGGCACGGTCCGCAAGCTCGACCTGATCACCGCGATCTCCGAGGCCGTCAACGACAAGGTCTCGGACGAGGACATCGCCCTCATCGAGGACAACGCCTGTCCGACCTGCGGCTCCTGCTCCGGCATGTTCACCGCCAACTCGATGAACTGCCTCACCGAGGCGATCGGCCTCGCCCTGCCGGGCAACGGCTCGGTGCTGGCCACCCACACCGCCCGCAAGGAGCTGTACGAGACGGCCGGGCGCACGGTCGTGGAGATCACCAAGCGCCACTACGAGCAGGACGACCAGACCGTCCTGCCGCGCGCCATCGGCTCCCGCGCCGCCTTCGAGAACGCCATGGCCCTCGACATCGCCATGGGCGGCTCCACCAACACGATCCTCCACCTGCTGGCCGCCGCCCAGGAGGCCGCCCTCGACTTCGACATGCAGGACATCGACGGGATCTCCCGCCGGGTGCCCTGCCTGTCCAAGGTCGCGCCCAACATCGCCCCCGGCGGCGTGTACTACATGGAGGACGTCCACCGGGCGGGCGGCATCCCCGCCATCCTCGGCGAGCTGTACCGCGGCGGCCTCCTCAACGAGGACGTGCACTCCGTGCACTCCGACTCGCTCGCCGACTGGCTCAAGCAGTGGGACATCCGCGGCGGTTCGCCGTCCACCGAGGCCGTCGAACTGTTCCACGCCGCCCCCGGCTGCGTCCGCTCCGCGACCGCCTTCTCCCAGTCCGAGCGCTGGGACACGCTGGACACCGATGCCGAAGGCGGCTGCATCCGCGACGTCGCGCACGCCTACTCCACCGAGGGCGGCCTCGCCGTCCTCTACGGCAACCTCGCCGAGGACGGCTGCGTCGTGAAGACCGCGGGCGTCGACGAGTCGATCTGGACCTTCGAAGGCCCGGCCGTCGTCTGCGAGTCGCAGGAGGAGGCCGTCGAGCGGATCCTGAACAAGCAGGTCAAGGAGGGCGACGTCGTCGTCATCCGCTACGAGGGCCCCAAGGGCGGCCCCGGCATGCAGGAAATGCTCTACCCCACCTCCTTCCTCAAGGGCCGGGGCCTGGGCAAGGCCTGCGCGCTGATCACCGACGGCCGCTTCTCCGGCGGCACCTCGGGCCTGTCCATCGGCCACGCCTCCCCCGAGGCGGCCTCGGGCGGCACCATCGCCCTGGTCGAGGACGGCGACCGGATCCGCATCGACATCCCGGCCCGCACGATGGAACTCCTCGTCCCCGAGGAGGAGTTGGCCACCCGCCGCGAGGCCCTGGGCGGCGTCTACGCCCCGAAGAACCGCGAGCGCAAGGTCTCCACGGCCCTGCGCGCCTACGCGGCGATGGCCCTCAGCGCGGACAAGGGCGCCGTGCGGGACGTCACCAAGCTGGGATAGTTCACCAACGCGCCGGGTCCCGGGCGTCCACGCCGAACACCGTGCCGTCCGGGGCCGTCGCGAACACCTTGCCCGCCGCCGTCACCGGCGCGGGCATCAGGGCCAGGAAACCCTGGCCGCCGGGGCGGTCCGCCCGGGGGCGGGTCTGGCCGAGCAGGCGGGCGCGCCGCGTGTCCACGGCCAGCAGCCGGCCGTCCGCCGACGAGAAGTACAGCCGCTCGCCCGAGGCCACCAGCGGTGAGGCGTTGGAGACCGAGGTCTCCAGCCGCCACCGCTGGGCGCCGCGCGCGGTGTCGACGGCCACCAACCCGCCGTCCTCGCCCAGCAGATACGCCCAATCGCCCCGCACGGTGGCGCTGCTCAGGGACACCGGAGCGGTCAGGTCGGACCGCCGCTCCGCCCGCCGCGCCGGGTCGTAGCGGACGACGGCCACGGTACGGCTCCGGTCGTCGGCCTCGGTCAGCTGGAGGACGCCGTCCGGGCCCGCCCCGACGGGGGTGAGGGTGCCGGAGAGCGAGCGGTGCCAGCGCGTCGTACCGCGCACCGTGTCGACGGCCGTGACCAGGGTGTGCCCACCGTCCGGGGCGGTGGTGAGGGCGTACGCGGTGCGGCCGTCGCCGTAACTGAAGAAGCTCGGCTCCGCGTGCCCGGACAGCGGATGGCTCCAACGCTCCCGGTTCGTGGCCCCGTTCACCCCCGTGACGGTGCCGTCCGCCGCGACCAGCAGCACCGTGTCACCCGCCGAGTACACCCGGCCGCCGTACGCGGACACCTCCCGGCTCCACCGCACCCGGTGCGTCCGCGGATCCAGCGCCTCCAGCCGCGTCCCGTCCGGCGACATCACCCGCACCAGCCCGCCCGCCGGGACCGGCGCCGCGGGGGTGCCCTCGCCGGGGCGGCTCGTGGCGGCCGGGCGCGACCACACCACCCGGCCGTCGGCGGGGTCGATCCGGGCGGCCTGGACGCCGCGCGCCGCGCAGTACAGCGCGCCGTCCCCGTACGAACAGGACGCGGGCCGCGCCCCCTTGGCCGCCGCCCCGGCCGCGCCGCCGCGCAGCTCCCGGTCCCACGGCCGCCACGCGGTGGCGGCGGCGCTGTTCTGCGGCTGCCGCTCCGCGTCGGATTCCCGCTCGGTCAGCTGACGCAGCCCCACGACGGTGCCCGCGCCCAGCAGGACCAGCGCGGCGAGCGCCGCCGGGACCCACCGCCGCACACCCCGACGCCCCCGCGGCGCGGGCGCGGCCTCGGGCCCGGACGTCGCCTCGGGCTCGGGTATCTCCTCGGGCTCGGGCGGCACGACCGACTCGGGCGCCACCTCGGGCTCGGGCGCCACCTCGGGCTCAGGCGCAACCACCGGCTCCGCCACCCGCTGCGCCGGGAGAGCCACGGGGGCGGCGGGCCCCCGCGCCTCCGGCGGCTGGGGCCCCCGGACCGCCCGCAACACGGTCATCAGGGCATCCGGGGAGGGCCGTTCCGCCGGGTTCTTGGCCAGACAGCGCTCGATCAGCGGCAGCAGTTCGTCCGGCACCCCCGCCAGATCCGCCTCGTCGTGGACCACTTGGTACGCCATGATGTACGGGCTCTCGGACTCGAACGGCCCCCGCCCGGTCGCCGCGTGCACCAGCAGCGACCCCAGCGCGAACACATCCGCCGCCGGACCCACCGCCCGCGGCCGCTGGAACTGCTCGGGCGCCATGAACGGCGGCGTGCCGATCAACTTGCCCGTCTCGGTGCGCAGTTCGCTGTCGGACGGCCGGGAGATCCCGAAGTCGATGACCTTCGGGCCGTCCGCCGCGAGCAGCACGTTGCTCGGCTTCAGATCGCGGTGGACGACGCCCACCCGATGGATGTCGCGCAGCGCCTCCGCGAGCCCGGCGGCCAGCGCCACCACCTCGACCGGGCTCAACGAGCCGTTCCGCTTGACGTGTTCGGCGAGGGTCGGGCCGGGGATGTACGTGGTGGCCATCCAGGGCCGCACCCCCTCCGGGTCGGCGTCCACGACGGGCGCCGTGAACGCCCCGCTGACCCGCCGCGCGGCCGCCACCTCCTGCCGGAACCGCGCCCTGAACTCGGGGTCTTCGGCGAACTCGGCATGCACGACCTTCACCGCGAGCCGTCGCCCCGACGCCGAACGGGCCAGGTGGACGACGCCCATGCCTCCGGAGCCGAGGCGTGCTTCCAGCCGATACTGCCCGGCGTACTCGGGATCTTCCGTTTCCGGCCCCGTCCCGGCTCCGCGCCCCGGCGGCATGCCCCACCCCCGTGTATTCGGACCGCTAAGCGACCCGGCGAGCCTAGTCGATGATGCGTACGAAGCTTGTTAACCTCCGCATGTCGTGTCACTTAATCCGACATGTGCACTACGTCGGAACGTAGTTCAACGGGGGAGAGGCCACATGGCCATCGAAGACACTGTCGCGCAAGCGGTCACGTACCCGACCGCGCCCGGCTACCAGGTCAACGTCCGCAGCGGTCCCGGCACGGGCTACACGCTGGTCAAGAAGCTGCCGGTCAACACCCGTGTGTCGATCCGCTGTCAGACGCACGGTCAGCGGGTGTCCGGTCCGTACGGCTCGACGGACATCTGGGACTGCATCGCGCCGGGGCAGTACGTCTCCGACGCGTACGTGAAGACGGGAAGCGACGGCTTCGTCGCCGTCGCCTGCGGCTGAACCGCGGCATCGGGTGACCCGCACGCCCGGCGAAAAGCCCCGGGCCCCCGGCGCGAGAAGCGCCGAGGGCCCGGGGCTGGGCTGTGCCGGTCAGGCGTTACGCCGGTACTTTCGCGTCCTCGTCGGTGGTCTCCGCGTGGCTCACCACCGCGTTGTGCCGCTCGGTCCAGGTGGCCAGCGCCATCTCGCAGGCGTGGTCCACATGGCGCAGACCCCTCAGGTCCAGCTCCACGACCCGCTCACGGGGCAGCGCCTCCAGCTCGTCCAGCAGCTTGGGCAGCCGGAGGAAGGTCGCGTTGCCGAGCACCCGCACCTTGATGGGCTGGTCCTCGGCGTCGTCGCGGCCCTTGACGTCGATGTGGACGTGCGAGGTCTCCCAGGCGGTCTTGGCGACCGACATCAGCAGACCGATGATGACGCCCTCGAACATGTTGGTGATCACGATGGCCCCGGCGGTCACGATCAGGATGATCGCCTCGCCCCGGCGCTCCCGCCACAGCGGCAGCAGCTCCTTGGTCGGGATCAGCTTCCAGCCCGCGTGCACCAGCACACCGGCGAGCGTGGCGACCGGGATGATGCCCAGCGCGGAGGGGAAGAGGACCGCGAAGACCAGCAGCCACACACCGTGCAGGACGCGCGAGAGCTTCGTCTTGGCACCGGCGAACACATTGGCCGAGCTGCGCACGATCACCGCGGTCATCGGCAGCGCGCCGAGCGCACCGCACACCGCGTTACCGGCGCCCTGCGCCATGAGCTCCTTGTCGTAGTCGGTGCGCGGGCCGTCGTGCAGCCGGTCCACGGCCGCGGCACTGAACAGGCTCTCCGCCGAAGCGATCAGGGTGAACGCGAGAATGGTCCCGATCACACCCACTTCGGCCATCTGGGTGAGCTGATCGACGCCGGGGGGCTGGATGGCCTCCAGCAGACCCTTGACCTCGACCCGGGCGACCGGCAGATCGAAGCTGACCGTCGCGATCGTCGCGAGGGCGACCGCGGCCAGCGGGGCGGGCAGCACCTTGGCGCCCTGGCGGAAGCGCGGCCAGAGGACCAGGACCAGGATGGTTCCGACGCCGATGGCCACGGCCGTGAGCGAGTCGCTCGACCCGGCCACGTCGCCGATCAGCCCGGGAATCCCGAAGATCTTGTCGAGCCCGCTGCTCGGGGCCTTGATGTCGCCGAGCGCGTAGAGCTGCCCGGCGATCAGTACGAGGCCGATACCGGCCAGCATGCCCTGCACCACGGCGAGCGAGATCGCCCGGAACCAGCGGCCGAGACCCAGGGCGCCCATCGCCAGCTGGAGCAGTCCGGACACCAGGACGAGCACACCCAGCGCCGCGACGCCGTATTCCTGGACCGCCTCGTAGACCAGCACCGTCAGACCGGCGGCGGGGCCCGACACCTGGAGGCTGCTGCCCGGCAGGAGGCCGGTGACCAGGCCGCCGATGATGCCGGTGATCAGGCCCAGCTCGGCCGGGACGCCGGAGGCGACGGCCACGCCCACACACAGGGGCACGGCCACCAGGAAGACGACGAGAGAAGCGGTGAAGTCGGCGCGGAACGTCCCGGCGCCGGGGGGAGAGCCCGCGGCGTCATCGGCGCCGCGCATTCGGGCAAGAAGGGAATTTCGCATGAGGGTTGCCTCCAGTGCGCCCCGTCACCGGCTCTGGGCAGGCGGGGGCACGGCGTAGCACATCGTCAGTGGGATCGATGGAATCGGTCGCTGGCGGTGAAGCTCGCTTGCTCACACAAGGCGTGAGGAAGCGTGAAACGAGGCGCGCGAGGGCGCGCAGAATGAGCCGTCATCAGCCGTCATGAGCCGTCGGCATATGACGGTGCAGCCCTCAGCAGCGGAAAATCTGGTGAACGACGGGCAACTCGCCCGATCTCGAGACCGGCACGGCCTGGCGTCCCGTCAGAGGTGTGCTGATCGCGGTGCGCGGCATTCGCACACCCGCGTCGCACCCGCACACACATCCGTATTTGCCGCTCGGTGTGGGTGCGGTCAGCGGCGCCCGTCCGTTACGGAGCCCCTTGCAGTCCTCCACCCCGCTGTCATGGTGGGTGGAGAGCGCCTTGATGATCGGCTTGGGATCGGCGGACGCCGTCGAGCTGATCGTTTCAGGATGGGTGACCTGCGCGGACGAGGTGTCCGCGGCGATGAAGAGGGCGAGCAGTACGGATACCACGGCTAGCAGCCCACGAGCGGTATGCCGGACCGTCCTCACCATCGCCTCCCTCCTGTACGTATCGACACTCAACTCCATTGTGTCCAGAAGCCCGTGACCATTTGCAAGTCGATATGTAACCAACTTGTGAATGGAGAGGTGTCGAACAGGACGGATTCCTTCCGGTCGCCCCGGCGGACGCCAGCGCTCGCAGGCGATCGCGTCACGCCGGGCTGTCCGAAGGGGCCGAAAAAATATTTATTCATCGAACAATGAATAATTGGGCGGTGGGCTTCATGGGGACGGTTCCTTCGGTTCGTGGCGCGGGGCGGTTCTGTCGGCGGGCTCTGTCGTGCCCTTCCGACCCCCACTACGTTGCCGAACCGAACCTGAACGCAGCCTGAAGTCCTGAAGCGCTTTTAAGGAAGCCGCTCCTGTGGTTCCCGTCGGCAGGTGATCGCCGTAGGGCGCGGCGCGTCGCCCGGCCCCCGGTGCGAGGATGAGAGACGTCCATTCATCGCAGCGACGCACGAGGTGAGCCGCACTATGACGGAGACGGTCGCCGTACTCGGCACGGGAAAGATCGGCGAAGCCCTGCTCAGCGGGATGATCCGCGGTGGCCGGAAACCGACCGATCTACTGGTCACCGCCCGCCGCCCGGAGCGCGCCCAGGAGCTGCGGTCCCGCTACGGCGTCGAGGCCGTCACCAACGCCGAGGCCGCCAAGGCCGCCGACACCCTCATCCTCACCGTCAAGCCGCAGGACATGGGCACGCTGCTGGACGAGCTGGCCCCGCACGTGCCCGCCGACCGGCTGGTCATCTCCGGCGCCGCGGGCATTCCCACCGCCTTCTTCGAGGCGCGCCTGGCCGTCGGCACCCCCGTGGTGCGCGTCATGACCAACACCCCCGCCCTCGTCGACGAGGCCATGTCCGTCATCTCGGCGGGCAGCCACGCCGGTGAGGAGCACCTCGTCCACGCCGAGGCGATCTTCGGCGGCGTCGGCAAGACGCTCCGCGTCCCGGAGAGCCAGCAGGACGCCGCGACCGCCCTCTCCGGCTCCGGTCCGGCGTACTTCTACTTTCTCGTCGAGGCCATGACGGACGCCGGAATTCTGCTCGGGCTGCCCCGCGACAAGGCCCACGACCTGATCGTCCAGGCGGCGATCGGCGCCGCGACGATGCTGCGCGACAGCGGCCAGCACCCGGTCGCGCTGCGCGAGGCCGTGACCTCCCCCGCGGGCACCACCATCAGCGCCATCCGCGAACTGGAGAGCCACGGCGTACGCGCCGCCCTCATCGCCGCCCTGGAGGCGGCCCGCGACCGCAGCCGCGAGCTGGCCTCCGGCAACGGCTGACCCCGCCCGGGCCCCGGTGCCGAACCGGGGCCCGTAGGCCCTGTCCGGCTCAGGCCGGCGGCAGCAACCCCACCGCCGCATAGGCGGCGTCGACCCGCGGCCGGGCCAGCGACCGGGCGCGCTCGGCACCGGCCCGCAGCACCCCGTCCACGTACGCCGGGTCCGCGCTCAACTCGGCGTGCCGGGCCCGCAGCGGCCGCAACGCCTCCACCACCGCCTCGGCCACAGCGCCCTTCAGCGCCCCGTACGAGGTGTACTCCTCGGCCAGCACCTCCGGCTTGCCCCCGGTGCACGCCGCGAGCACATCCAGCAGGTTCGACACCCCCGGCCGCTCCTCCCGGTCGTAGCGGACGTCGCTGCCGCTGTCCGTGACCGCCCGCATGATCTTCTTGCGCACGACATCCGCCTCGTCCAGCAGATAGACGATGCCCCGGCCCTCGGCGTGCGACTTCCCCATCTTCGACAGCGGGTCCTGAAGGTCCATCACCCGCGCCGCCACCGGCGGCGGCGTCGCCCGCGGCACGGTGAAGACCGGCCCGTACCGCTGGTTGAACCGCCGCGCCAGATCCCGGGTCAGCTCCACGTGCTGCGTCTGGTCGTCGCCGACCGGCACCTCGTTCGTCCCGTACGCCAGGATGTCGGCCGCCATCAGCGCCGGATAGGTGAGGAGCGACAGCCGTACGCTCCTGCCCCGCGCCGACTCCCGCGCGACCTTCTCCTTGTACTGGATCATCCGCCGCATCTCGCCGTCCGCGGCCGTGCACTCCATCAGATAGGAGAGCCGCGCGTGTTCGTCCACATGACTCTGGACGAACAGGGTGCAGTGCGCCGGATCCAGTCCGGCCGCCAGGAACAGCGTGGCCGCCTGCCGGGTCAGCCGCCGCACCCGCGCCGGATCGTGCTCAACGGTCAGCGCGTGCAGATCGACGACGCAGAACAGCGCGTCGGCCCGGTACTGGTCCTCCTCGACCCACTGGCGCAGGGCGCCGAGGTAGTTGCCGAGGGTCAGATGCCCGGTCGGCTTGACCCCGCTGAAGATCCGGGGGCGTGCCGTCGTGGTGTGTGCCATGGGTGTGCTCTCTCCCGCTGTCTCGGGACCGCCGGGCCGGACGGCCGGCTCCGCGAGGGGGAGCAGATACGGAAACGGCCGCCGGAGCGGCGGCCGTGGAAGTGCATGCGCTGGGGGCGGCCGCCGTCAGGCGGGCCACCACTGGGCAAGGTGCGCATGCTTCGTCATGCCACAGACAGTACCCCCACGGGGGCGCCCCGGCACGGGTTTGAAGGCCGTCGGGGCGTCGTGTAGTGTTCTTCGAGTTGTCACGGAGCCCGCAGGGAAACGGGACAGCCACTCGAGCCGCACCAGCGGCAAACCACTTCGCACGACCCCCAATCGGGAACGACTTCGGCATGCCGAAATCCGGACCGAAAAGCTCGATTATGAGCATCCGGGGGAATCCGCTAAAGTGGTGGACACGCCGGAAGGCGC
>NZ_JAIWIH010000018.1:0-160453 GCF_052851135.1 Streptomyces sp. BRA346
CGCCGACTCGCCGACTGCTTCCCCGCCGTCGACTACTTCGAGAACTCCGGCCTGCCCTTCGTCATCGCCCTCAACGGCTTCGACGGACACCAGCCGTACAGTCCCGAAGAGGTCCGTGAGGCCCTTCAGATCGGCCCGGACGCGCCGATCATCATCACGGACGCGCGCCACCGCAGCGAGGCCAAGAGCGCGCTGATCACGCTGGTCGAGCACGCGCTGATGGCCCGGCTGCGTTAGCCGCGCCCGGTTCCGGCGGGCCCCGGCCCGCCGGAACCAGCCGGAACGCGCCGGTATCCACCGGTATCGGATACGGAGAAATCCCCCGCCCTCCATCGGAGAGCGGGGGATTTCGCGTGTGCGGTGCGGGCGTCAGCCCTGCCAGCTGTGCGGGGCGCTGAACGCCGGGCGGCGCTCCAGCCGGCGCCAGCGCGCGGCGCTGCGGCGCGGGCGGGCCGCGGCGCCGTCACGGGAGTGCCCGGCGGTGGCGGCCGCGCGGGCGAGCAGCACGGCGGTGACCGCGGCCAGCTCCTCGGCGTCGGCGTGGCCCTTCTCGACCCGGACCAGGGTGGCCGCCGCGGAGGCGGTGTCGGCGATGTCGGTGGGCGTGCTCACGGTGTCTTCGTCTCCCTCGTGGGCGTTACTGCGGCGGGTTGCCGTGCTTGCGGGACGGCAGGTCGGCGTGCTTGTCGCGCAGCATCGCCAGGGACCGGATCAGGACCTCACGGGTTTCGGACGGGTCGATGACGTCGTCCACCAGGCCCCGCTCGGCCGCGTAGTAGGGGTGCATCAGCTCGGACTTGTACTCCTTGACCATGCGCGCGCGCATGGCCTCGGGGTCGTCCGCGTCGGCGATCTGACGGCGGAAGATCACGTTGGCGGCGCCCTCGGCGCCCATCACCGCGATCTCGTTGGTCGGCCAGGCGTAGGTCAGGTCGGCACCGATGGACTGGGAGTCCATGACGATGTACGCGCCGCCGTACGCCTTGCGCAGGATGACCGAGATCCGCGGCACGGTCGCGTTGCAGTACGCGTACAGCATCTTGGCGCCGTGCCGGATGATCCCGCCGTGCTCCTGGTCGACGCCGGGCAGGAAGCCGGGCACGTCGAGGAAGGTGATCAGCGGGATGTTGAATGCGTCGCACATCTGGATGAAGCGCGCGGACTTCTCCGACGCCTCGATGTCCAGCACCCCGGCCAGCGACTGCGGCTGGTTGGCGATGATGCCCACGACCTGGCCGTCGAGCCGGGTCAGCGCGCAGATGATGTTGGTCGCCCAGCGCTCGTGGACCTCCAGGTACTCGCCGTCGTCGACGATCTCCTCGATGACCTTGCGCATGTCGTACGGGCGGTTGCCGTCGGCCGGGACGAGGTCGAGCAGCGACTCGCCACGCCGGTCGACCGGGTCGTCGGCCTCGGCGACCGGCGGGTTCTCCCGGTTGTTCTGCGGCAGCAGCGAGAGGAGGTAGCGCACCTCCTCCAGGCAGGTCTCCTCGTCGTCGTACGCGAAGTGGCACACGCCCGAGGTCTCGGCGTGCACATCCGCGCCGCCCAGGCCGTTCTGGGTGACCTTCTCCCCCGTCACCGCCTGGACCACATCGGGTCCGGTGATGAACATCTGGGACGTCTCGCGGACCATGAACACGAAGTCCGTGAGCGCCGGGGAGTAGGCGGCGCCACCGGCGCACGGCCCGAGCATCACGCTGATCTGCGGGATGACGCCGGACGCCTTGGTGTTGCGCTGGAAGATGCCGCCGTAGCCCGCGAGCGCCGAGACGCCCTCCTGGATGCGGGCCCCGGCGCCGTCGTTGAGGGACACCAGCGGCGCCCCGGCCGAGATGGCCATGTCCATGATTTTGTGGATCTTGGTGGCGTGGGCCTCGCCCAGCGCCCCGCCGAAGATCCGGAAGTCGTGTGCGTACACGAACACCGTCCGCCCGTGGACGGTCCCCCAGCCGGTGACGACCCCGTCGGTGTAGGGCTTCTTCGCCTCGAGCCCGAATCCGGTCGCGCGGTGCCGCCGCAGCGGCTCCACCTCGTTGAAGGACCCCTCGTCCAGCAGGAGATCGATCCGCTCGCGAGCCGTCAGCTTGCCCTTGGCCTTCTGGGCCTCGGTCGCCCGCTCGCTCGGGCCGCGCCGAGCCTGCTCGCGGATCGCGTGCAGCTCGGCGACGCGCCCGCGGACGTCACTCGCCTCTTCGGGCGCACCTTCGAGATTGGTCATGGAACGACGGTACGTTCCCTGACCCCCGGAAACGCATGTCAATTCCATACAACGTCGGGCCCGTTTTCGTGGGCAGGCGGAACAGAACTGGACAGCGGATTTCCCCTTACCCGGCACCCCCAAGGGTGAGGAGCCCTGTCGGCACCCCACAATCTTTCGGGCGACGCACCGTAACCGGCGGGGTCCGACCACCCGGATGGTCGGCAGCCGGGCGGATGTCGGCCTCGCCTGGGGGTGTCTTGTCGATCAGGCCGGATCAGCGAGCGGCGTCTGGTGCAGGGGGCACCGCCCAGCGGTAGCTGGGGGAGCATCGCAACCCGCGTGAGGAGAGCGCAGCGGCGCTGCGCGCGACGAGCGCGGGGCCGCGAGGTGCCGTGCCAGGCGTCGCGAGCCCGGCATGATCGGCGAGACACCCCCTAGCGCAAGGCGACCTCGCAGTGGTGGGTGGCGCAGGCCGTGCCGGGGGTGACGCGCAGCCGCAGGGCGCCGCCGGTGGCCAGCACCTCGACCGTGGCGTCGTGGGCGGTCACGGCGCGCACCGGATGCGCCCAGAGCACGTCGAACGGCTCCCCGGTCCGGAGCGGCTCGGCGATCGCGAGGTGTGCGGTGTGCCGTACGGTACGGCGCAGCAGCACGCTCGCCGGGGCGCCCGCGGTCAGCGGACCGGCCGTGCCCGGGGCCCAGAAGGTGGCCGCCGTGACGCCGAGCGACGGGATGGCGATGGCCTGCCGGGCGCCCGAGTTGGCGAGCACGGTCAGCCAGCGGCGGTCGGCGGCACGGGCGGCGAGGGCGGCCGGGCCCGCGCCCGGCATCAGGAGGTAGGCGTAGGACGCACCCTCGGGGTCGGTGCCGTGGTCGTGCCAGAGGGTGAGGTAGCGGCGGGTGAGGGGGCCCGGGGAGCCGCCGGTGTTGATGTCCCGCCAGGAGCCGGTGCGGGCCTCGCGCCGGGCGTGGAGGGTGGCGCCGCCGGGGAACACATAGCCGCCGTGCCCGGCGAGATGGGCCCAGCGCGCCCGCCGGAAGGTGCGGGTCCGCTCCGGTGCGGCGGGCTGGGGGACGCCGTCGACGGTGAGGGTGGGGGTGCCGTCGGCGCCCAGGTTGCGGTTGTCGACGACGGTGACGACGGGCGCGCCATCGTGGGCGGTGATGTCCGCACCCAGGCAGACGACCGCGTCGGCCACGCAGAACCAGGACTTCTTGGCGCGCAGGGTGGAGCCGAGCCCGCGCAACTCCTGGCCGATGGCGGCGAACTCGCCGTCGGTGGTGCCGCCGACCCACCGCGCGGCGGGTTTGGGTTCGCCCCAGCCGCCGCCCTCGTTGTCGGCGAGCGGCCGGGCGGAGGCGGTGGTTCCGGGCAGCCGGTAGGGGTCGACGGTGGGCCAGAAGGCGTCCGTGTACTGGGTCGCGGTGCCCTCGCCCGCCCACCAGGAGAGCATTCCGGCGCCGGTGTGCCAGCCGCGCGGGTGCTCGCCGTTGCCGTTCTCGTAGTACGCGATCCGGTCCGAGGCCATGGCCAGGGCGGCGGTCCAGCCGGGACGCCGGTGCACGGCCCGGTCCATGGCCGGGAACAGCCGGTGCCCCACGGGCTCGGGCAGTGCCGGGCCCGGCCCCTTGGCCACGGCCGCCAGCCGCGCCAGGTCCGCGACGCCGAACTGCGGGTCGGTCAGCACGGGGTTGCTGGTGTCGCGTGCGATCCAGCCCCTGACCATGCCGTTCCAGCGCTCCCGCGCGGCATCGTCCGCGCCCGCGCCGAGCAGGGCGATGGCGGCGAGGAACAGATGGCCGCGCTGATGGTCGCTCTGGAGGATCGACCGCGGGTCATTGACCTGGACGCCGCGGCTGACGGCCCGCCCGGAGACGGCGTCCATCATCAGCCCGTCGTGCAGCAGCGGGGCGTACGCGTGCTCCACGCTGTCCAGGATGATCCGCCGGTTGGGGTCGGTGACCTCCCACTCCGACCCGGCGAGCAGGGCGAAGAGCCGGCCGAGGCCGTCGAGCAGGACGTAGCCGTAGGTGCCGGAGTAGGCGACCCAGGTGTGCTGGATGAACGATCCGTCGGCGTAGAGCCCGTCGCCCTGCGTCACATACGGGAAGACGGGCGAGAGCGCGTCCCGGGCGAGCGCGACCTTGGCGGGCGCCGCCCCGAGGATGCCGCGCAGGGCCACGACGCGGCAGAGGTCGACCCGGTTGGCGCCGGTGCTGGTGCCGGTGTACTCGCCGAGCATGGTGTCGGGGACGAAGTGGTCGACGGCGGCCAGACAGCGTTCCCGCCGCTCGTCGCCGAGCTGGTCGTACAGGATCGTGAGGGTGTCCAGGAGCAGCCGGGGGCTGCCGATCTGCCACTCCCACCAGTTGCCGTAGCGGGTGGTGGCGGGACTGTAGACGGTGGCGCCGAGGTGGTCGATGCCGCGGGCGACGTCGTCGGCGAGACCGGGGTCGCCGGTGAGGCCGGTGCCGGGCTGGGCGTACGCCTGGGCCATGGTGTTCAGCCGCTGGTAGCTCTGCGTGATGCCCGCGGGCGGGTCGAAGGGCTGATCGGGCCAGAGCGAGGCGGCGGCGGGCGCCATGCTCGTCCGGAACCGGGTGGCCAGGCGGCCGGTCTCGGCGAGGCGGGCCGCGTACGGCTCGGCGGCGGGGTCGTAGCCGGTGCCGAGCGTGAGGTCGGTCCAGCGGCGGCGCAGGGCGGCGAAGTCCGGCGCGGCGGCGTGCGCGGCGGGCGCGGGCAGGGCCGGGACCAGGGCCGGGGATAACGCTCCGGTGGCGGCCGCGGCCAGGAAGCCTCGCCGGGACCAGGGTCTGAGCGGGCGCGGTGGCATGTGACCTCCTGCGGGGACGGACGGGCGGTGGGGTGATGCCCGGGTTCTCCGTCTTCCATACGCCACGGATGTTGAGGTTTGAACCGAAGAGGTCTACTCTCACCCTTGTTCAATATTGAACAAAAATATCCGTCAAGGAGGAGCCATGGGGGATCTCACCGCACTGACCGGGGACTACACCGTCGATCCCGCGCACAGCAGCATCGGCTTCACGGTGCGGCATGCCATGGTCACCAATGTCCGCGGGTCCTTCCCCGAACACGAGGGGACCCTTCACCTGGACGGCGCCGACCCGTCCCGCTCGACCGCCTCGATCGACGTCACGATCGCCAGTGTCGACACCGGCAAGGCGGACCGCGACGCCCATCTGCGCAGCGCCGACTTCTTCGACGCCGAGACCTACCCGCTGATGACCTTCCGCAGCACCGCCGCGGAGCGGGTCGACGAGGACCATTACCGGATCACCGGCGACCTGACCATCAAGGACGTCACCCGCCCGATCACCATCGACCTCGAATTCAACGGCTCGGCCACCGACGCGTTCGGCAACGAGCGCGTCGGCTTCGAGGGCCGTGCCGAGCTGCTGCGCTCCGACTGGGGCCTGACCTGGAACGCCGCACTGGAGACCGGCGGGGTGATGGTCAGCGACAAGGCCAAGCTGACCTTCGACATCTCCGCGATCAAGAACACCGCACAGGGCTGAATCCGCCTTCAGGGCTCGGTTCACCCCCGCACACTCCGCGGCCCCGGCAGGGCTACACCCCCGAAGGGTTCTGCCGGGGCCGCGGAACCTCGCGTACCGGCGGCTACTCCTGCGGCTCCACTCCGGCCCGCAGCAGCCCGTACGCGTACGCGTCGTCCAGCGCCTGCCAGGAGGCGTCGATCACGTTCTCCGCGACGCCGACCGTGGACCACTCCCCCTGTCCGTCCGTGGTGGAGACGAGCACCCGGGTCGTGGACTCCGTGCCGTGCTTGCCCTCCAGGATGCGGACCTTGTAGTCGACCAGCTCCATCTTGGCGAGCTGCGGGTAGATCCGCTCCAGGCCCACGCGCAGCGCCTTGTCCAGCGCGTTGACCGGACCGTTGCCCTCCGCGGTGGCGACGATGCGCTCGCCCTTGGCCCACAGCTTCACCGTCGCCTCGTTGGCGTGGGTGCCGTCCGGGCGGGTCTCGACGATCGCGCGCCAGGACTCGACCCGGAAGTAGCGCCGGGCCCGGCCCTCGGCCTCCGCGCGCAGCAGCAGCTCGAACGAGGCGTCGGCGGCCTCGTACGTGTAGCCCGCCAGCTCGCGCTCCTTGACCCGCTCGACCACCCGCTGCACCAGCGCCCGGTCGCCGCCGAGGTCGATGCCCAGCTCCTTGCCCTTCAGCTCGATCGAGGCGCGGCCCGCCATGTCGGAGACCAGCATCCGCATCGTGTTGCCGACCCGCTCGGGGTCGATGTGCTGGTACAGATCCGGGTCGACCTTGATCGCGGAGGCGTGCAGTCCGGCCTTGTGGGCGAAGGCGGAGACTCCCACATAGGGCTGGTGGGTCGACGGCGTCAGGTTGACGACCTCGGCGATCGCGTGCGAGATCCGGGTCATCTCCTCCAGCGCACCGGGCGGCAGCACCCGGCGGCCGTACTTCAGCTCCAGGGCGGCGACGACCGGGAACAGGTTGGCGTTGCCGACCCGCTCGCCGTAGCCGTTGGCGGTGCACTGGACGTGGGTGGCGCCCGCGTCGACCGCGGCCAGGCTGTTGGCGACGGCGCAGCCGGTGTCGTCCTGGGCGTGGATGCCCAGGCGGGCGCCGGTGTCGGCGAGGACGGTACGGACCACGGCGTCGATCTGGCCGGGCAGCATGCCGCCGTTGGTGTCGCAGAGGATCACCACGTCGGCGCCCGCCTCGTGCGCGGTGGCGACGACCCGCTTGGCGTAGTCGGCGTTGGCGCGGTAGCCGTCGAAGAAGTGCTCGCAGTCGAGGAACACCCGGCGGCCCTGGGACCGCAGGTACGCGACGGTGTCGCGGACCATCGCCAGGTTCTCCTCCAGCGTGGTGCGCAGGGCCAGCTCCACATGGCGGTCATGGGACTTGGCCACCAGGGTGATCACCGGGGCGCCCGAGTCGAGCAGCGCCTTGACCTGTGCGTCGTCCTCGGCCTTCACTCCCGCCTTGCGGGTGGCGCCGAACGCGACGAGCTGGGCGTGCTTGAAGTCGATCTCCGCCTGGGCACGGGCGAAGAACTCCGTGTCCCGCGGGTTGGCGCCCGGCCAGCCCCCCTCGATGAAGCCCACGCCGAAGTCGTCCAGGTGACGGGCGATGGTGAGCTTGTCGGCGACCGTCAGGTTGATGCCCTCGCGCTGCGCGCCGTCGCGCAGCGTGGTGTCGAAGACGTGGAAGCTGTCGTCGGGCCGATCCTTCATGGTGGTCTGGCTCCTGTCGGATGGATCTGGGGCTACCGGAATATCCGGTTCCGCGCCCTCCATGGTCCCGCACGCTCCGCATCCGGTGGGATGGTCCGGAAAACGAAAAGACCCCTCGCGGGTGCGAGAGGTCTGCGCGCGGGTCTGGGGCACGGTGGTCGCGTCGTACCGGGTCGTACGGGGCGATCACTGCGGACCGGCGCGCCTGCTGCCAATAATCGTGGCGAACGAGAGCACGGAGGCAGTCAAGCACAATTCCGCCTCCGTGCTCCCATCCGTCTCAGGATGCGGGCTTTCCCCCCGTAGAAGGGCTCAGCCCACGCGGTGGAGCCAGCCGTGGGGGTCGGGGGCGGCGCCGGTCTGGATGTCCAGCAGCGCCTTGCGCAGCTTCGTCGTGACCTCGCCGGGCTGCCCGTCGGCCACCGTCCAGCTCGCGCGGGCGGACTTCACCGAGCCGACCGGGGTGATGACGGCCGCGGTGCCGCAGGCGAAGACCTCGGTGAGGCTGCCGTCCGCGTTCCCCTCGCGCCAGTCGTCGACCGAGATCCGGCCCTCGGCGACCTCGTAGCCGAGGTCCTCGGCGATCCGCAGCAGGGAGGCGCGGGTGATGCCGGGGAGCAGCGAACCGGACAGCTCGGGGGTGACGATGCGGTTCCCGTACACGAAGTACAGGTTCATGCCGCCCATTTCCTCGATCCAGCGGCGCTCGATGGCGTCCAGCCAGACCACCTGGTCGCAGCCCTGCTCGGCGGCCTGCGCCTGGGCCACCAGCGAGGCGGCGTAGTTGCCGCCCGCCTTGGCGGTGCCGGTGCCGCCGGGGGCCGCCCGCACGTACTCCTCGGACAGCCAGACGGAGACCGGGTGCACGCCGCGCGGGAAGTAGGCGCCCGCCGGGGAGGCGATCACGACGAACAGGTACTCGTTGGCGGGCCGGACGCCCAGACCCACCTCGGTCGCGATCATGAACGGCCGCAGGTACAGGGATGCCTCACCGCTGCCCGGCACCCACGCCCGGTCCTGGGTGACCAGGGCGTCGCAGGCCGCGAGGAACAGGTCGACCGGCAGCTCGGGCATCGCCATGCGGCGGGCGGAGGCCTGGAAGCGCTCGGCGTTCTGCTCGGGGCGGAAGGTGGCCACGGTCCCGTCGGGCTGCTGGTACGCCTTGAGCCCTTCGAAGATCGTCTGCGCGTAGTGCAGCGTCATGTTCGCCGGGTCGAGCGACAGCGGGGCATAGGGCACGAGCTGGGCCTCGTGCCAGCCGCGGCCCTCCGTCCACTTGATCGTCACCATGTGGTCGGTGAAGTGGCGGCCGAATCCGGGGTTGGCCAGAATCTCCTCCCGCTCCGCGACGGAGAGCGGGTGCGAGGAGGGCTTGAGCTCGATCGAGGGCGTCGTCATTCGTGGTAGTCCTTCACTTCCGTTGTGGCGGACCGCGCTCACACCATCCTGCCCGTGATCGGTACTAGGACGTCCAAGCTTCCCGCTCCACACGGCGGCCCCACGAGCGATTATCGCCGACGTGGGGCCGTCAAGTTACGGATGCGTGCGAAAGTGCGCGGCCCAAGGTCGATGGTCGCACCCCAGCCGCGCACGGGCACAGGCTGGGGTCAGCCGGATACTCGGGCGGCGAGCGCGTCGCCGATCTCGTCGGTGGTACGCACCGCGTCCCGCTCGGTGAGGTCCTCGGCCACGGCGGCCTCGATGCGGGCCGCCTCGTCCGCGTAGCCGAGGTGCTGGAGGAGCAGGGCCACCGACAGGATGGTCGCGGTCGGGTCGGCCTTGCCGGTGCCCGCGATGTCCGGCGCGGAGCCGTGGACCGGCTCGAACATCGACGGGAAGGCGCCGGAGGGGTTGATGTTGCCGCTCGCGGCGAGCCCGATGCCACCGGTGACGGCGGCGGCGAGGTCGGTGAGGATGTCACCGAAGAGGTTGTCGGTCACGATCACGTCGAACCGCTCGGGCTGGGTGACGAAGAAGATCGTCGCGGCGTCGACGTGCAGGTAGTCCGTGGTGACGTCGGGGTACTCGGCGCCGACCGTGTCGAAGATGTTCTTCCACAGGTGACCGGCGTGCACCAGGACGTTGTTCTTGTGCACGAGCGTCAGCTTCTTGCGCGGGCGGCTGTTGGCGCGCTCGTACGCGTCCCGGACGACGCGCTCGACGCCGTACGCGGTGTTCAGGCTGACCTCGGTGGCGACCTCGGCCGGGGTACCGGTCCGCAGCGAGCCGCCGTTCCCCACGTACGGGCCCTCGGTGCCCTCCCGGACGACGACGAAGTCGATGTCGGGGCGCCCGGCCAGCGGGGTCGTGGTGTTCGGGAAGAGCTTCGACGGACGCAGGTTGACGTAGTGGTCGAAGGCGAAGCGCAGCTTGAGCAGCAGCCCGCGCTCCAGCACCCCGGACGGGACCGACGGGTCGCCGATCGCGCCCAGCAGGATCGCGTCGTGGTCCTTCAGCGACTCCAGCTCGGCGTCCGTCAGGGTCTCGCCGGTGGCGTGCCAGCGCCGGGCGCCGAGGTCGTAACTCTTGGTCTCCAGCTTCACGTCCTGGGGAAGGGCGGCGCCGAGGACCTTGAGGCCCTGGGCCACGACTTCCTGGCCGATACCGTCACCGGGGATCACTGCGAGGCGAATGCTGCGAGACATACCCGGACCCTACTCCTCGTCCCACCCCATGACATCGGTCGTCCGCCATACGGACAGATCGTTCATCGGTCAGGCCGCGTTCACCCGGAGTACGGCGTGGAGTCGCCCGCGCGGGGGAGATTCCGGATCATGCATACACCACGGTTCGGCATCCCGGAGCCGCTCGCGAGCCGGATGACCATGGCGGAGCAACACGAGTACCTGCGCGACGCCCTCCCCCGCCGACGGGTGCTGCGCGGGGGCGCCGCGACGGCCGGGGCGGCCGCGGTGGCGCTGGGCGGCGCGGGCTGCGCCCCCGCCGTCAAGCCCGACCCGGCGCCCGCAGCGGCCCCCCGCACCAAGGCGCCGAACGTGAACGGCGCCCTGGTGGCCCCCTTCGGCCGCCACCTCGCTCTCGGCGCCGACCCGACGACGCAGATGCGGGTCTCCTGGCAGGTGCCGTTCGCGGTGAAGCGGCCGTACCTGCGGATCGGTCTGCGGCCGACGGATCTGTCCCGGAAGGTCGAGGCCGAGGTCCGCCATCTGCACACCCCCTCGCTCGGCGACAAGCTGCCCGCGGTCGACCAGTACTACCTGCACGCCGCTGTGGACGGCTTGCACCCCGGCGTCACCTACTACTACGGCGTCGGCCACGAGGGCTACGACCCCGCCGATCCGCGCCACTTCTCCTCGCTGGGCACGTTCCGCACGGCGCCCGAGCGTCCGGAGAAGTTCGTCTTCACCGCCTTCGGCGACCAGGGGGTGAGCTATGACGCGCTCGCCAACGACCAGTTGATCCTGGGCCAGAATCCGTCGTTCCATCTGCACGCCGGGGACATCTGCTACGCGGACACCACCGGCCACGGCAAGAAGTCCGACCTGTACGACGCCCGGGTCTGGGACTCCTTCCTCGCCCAGACCGACTCGGTCGCGGCGAGCGTGCCGTGGATGGTGACGACCGGGAACCACGACATGGAGGCGTGGTACTCCCCCGACGGCTACGGCGGTCAGCTGGCCCGCTGGTCCCTGCCGGACAACGGGCCCGACCCCCGCAAGGCGCCCGGCGTCTACTCCTTCACCTACGGCAACGTGGGCGTCGTCGCGCTGGACGCCAATGACGTCAGCTACGAGATCCCCGCCAACAAGGGCTACACGGGCGGCGACCAGACCCGCTGGCTGGACCGCCGCCTGGGCGAGCTGCGCAAGCGGTCCGGCATCGACTTCCTGGTGGTCTTCTTCCACCACTGCGCGTTCTCCACGACCAGCTCGCACGCCTCGGACGGCGGGGTGCGCGACGCCTGGGTGCCGATCTTCGAGAAGCACCGCGTGGACCTGGTCGTCAACGGCCACAACCACGTCTACGAGCGCACCGACGCCATCCGCGGCGGCAAGGTGGCCAAGAAGGTGCCGATCGGCGAGCACGTGGACCCCGCGCGGGACGGGATCGTGTACGTCACGGCGGGCGGCGCCGGGGCGGACCTGTACGAGTTCCCGGTGCCCGACAGCTACGAGGGGCACGTCAAGGACCTCGACGAGGTGGAGAGCTACCACTGGACGAAGGACGGCGAGAAGAACGAGGACACCGTGGAGTGGTCACGGGTCCGCTACACCGGCTTCTCGTTCCTCGCGGTGGAGGTCGATCCGGGGCCGGTGCCGCGCATGATGGTCACGGCGCTGGCGGAGTCCGGGGAGCGGGTGGACCGCTTCGACATCGCCCCGCCCCGAGGGAGGTGAGAAGCGCCCCGGGGGCTGTGAGAAGCGGCCCGGAAGGCCGTCCCGCGGCTCAGTGACCGGTGGAGCCGCCGTTGTCGCGGCGGTCGAGCGCGCGCTGGAGCGCGGCGGCGGCGTTCCGCCGGTCGGTGTCGTCGCTCTTGCGGCGGACCCTGCGGATGGTCTGCTCGGCCATGGTTCACGTCTCCTCTGCTGAACCCCGGCGCGCGGCCGGGTGGAATCCCCGAGAAGGTGGCTGCCGTAAAGGGGCGGGGGCCTGGGTGCGGCAGGGGTCACCTGCGCGGTTGCACCGGGCCGCGTCCGCCGTCGCTCGATGGAGCGGGACGTTCGGCTTCCACAAAAGTAAGGGAGCAGAGCGTCAGTGTCTGCACAATTAGTCGGACGTCCTACTATCTGAGACGAGTCATGGCCGAGGCCGACCCCCGTCCGACCTCGACCATGGCTGGTTATCGACGTAAACTGCGGTAAATAACGCTGACTTGAATGCAAGACGCTAGCATTCGCGCGCCTCGGGCGTCCACAGGTTTATGCCGTTTCACCCCCTCTTCACGCACGCCGCCCCCGACCGGCTCGCAGCCAGATCGGGGGCGGGGCCCAGGGGGCGCGGGTGCGCCGGGCGGGTCAGCCCATGTGCGGGTAGCGGTAGTCCGTCGGCGGGACCATCGTCTCCTTGATGGAGCGGGTGGAGGTCCAGCGCATCAGGTTCTGCTTCGCGCCCGCCTTGTCGTTGGTGCCGGACGCGCGGCCGCCGCCGAAGGGCTGCTGGCCGACCACGGCACCGGTGGGCTTGTCGTTGATGTAGAAGTTGCCGGCCGCGAAGCGCAGCGCCTCGCAGGTGGCGGCGGCCGCGGCGCGGTCCTGGGCGATGACGCCGCCGGTCAGGCCGTAGGCCGACGCCGACTCCATCTGCTCCAGCATCGCGTCGTACTCGGCGTCCTCGTACACGAACACACCGATGATCGGGCCGAAGTACTCGTCCTTGAAGATCTCGTTCTCCGGGTCGGTGGAGACGAGGACGGTCGGGCGGACGAAGTAGCCCTCGCTGTCGTCGTACGTGCCGCCCGCGACGATCTCGATCGTCGGGTCGGACTTCGCCCGGTCGATCGCCGCCTTGTTCTTGGCGAAGGACCGGTCGTCGATGACCGCGCCCATGAAGTTGCCGAGGTCGGTGACCGGCCCCATGGCCAGCCCGTTGACCTCAGCCGCCAGCTCCTCCTTGAAGCCGTTCTCCCACAGGGAGCGCGGGATGTAGGCGCGCGAGGCGGCGGAACACTTCTGGCCCTGGAACTCGAAGGCGCCGCGGGTCACCGCCGTCTTCAGCACCGCCGGGTCGGCGGACGGGTGGGCGACGATGAAGTCCTTGCCGCCGGTCTCGCCGACCAGCCGCGGGTAGGTCTTGTAGTTCTCGATGTTGTTGCCGACCGTCTTCCACAGGTACTGGAAGGTCTTGGTCGAGCCGGTGAAGTGGATGCCCGCGAGGTCCGGGTGGGTCAGCGCCACCTCGGAGACGTCCTTGCCGTCGCCCGTGACCAGGTTGATCACGCCCTTGGGCAGCCCGGCCTCCTCCAGCAGCTGCATCAGCAGCACGGCGGCGTGGGTCTGGGTCGGGGAGGGCTTCCACACGACCGTGTTGCCCATCAGCGCGGGGGCGGTGGGGAGGTTGCCCGCGATGGCCGTGAAGTTGAAGGGCGTGATCGCGTAGACGAAGCCCTCCAGCGGCCGGTGGTCCGTGCGGTTCCAGACGCCCGGGGCGTTGGCGACCGGCTGCTCGGCCAGGATCTGGCGGGCGAAGTGGACGTTGAAGCGCCAGAAGTCGATCAGCTCACAGGGCGTGTCGATCTCGGCCTGCTGCGCGGTTTTCGACTGGCCCAGCATGGTGGAGGCGGCCATGGTCTCGCGCCACGGGCCGGACAGCAGGTCCGCGGCCTTGAGGATGACCGCCGCGCGGTCGTCGAAGCTGAGCGCGCGCCATCCGGGGGCGGCGGCCAGCGCCGCGTCGACCGCGTCCTGGGCGTCCTGCTTGGTGGCGTTCCCGTAGGTGCCGAGGCGGGCCGCGTGGTTGTGCGGCTGTACGACGTCGAAGCGCTCCCCGCCACCCAGGCGCTTCTCGCCGCCGATGGTCATCGGCAGATCGATCGGGTTGTCGGCCAGCTCCTTGAGCTTGGCCTCCAGACGGGTGCGCTCGGCGCTGCCGGGGGCGTAGGTGTGCACCGGCTCGTTCACCGGCACGGGGACCTGGGTCACAGCGTCCATGATGGCCGTTGTCTCCTTTGTCGTGAGGGTCGTCGTGGTGGTCGTGAGCCGAGGGCTGTCAGCCGCGGCCGACGAGCGAGCGCAGGAAGAACGCGAGGTTCGCGGGGCGCTCGGCGAGCCGCCGCATGAAGTACCCATACCAGTCTGTTCCATACGGGACGTAAACCCGCATACGGTGACCTTCCGCGACCAGCCGTTCCTGCTCGGCCGGACGGATGCCGTACAGCATCTGGAACTCGTACTCGTCCTTTTTGCGGCCCAGGCGGTGCGCCATGTCCTGGGCGATGGCGACCATGCGCGGATCGTGCGAACCGATCATGGGGTAACCCTCGCCGGACATGAGGATCTTCAGACAGCGCACGAAGGCCCGGTCCACCTCGCGCTTGTCCTGGTGGGCGACCGAGGCGGGCTCGTTGTACGCGCCCTTCACCAGCCGTACCCGCGAGCCTTCCCCGGCGAGCGCGCGGCAGTCGTCCTCGGTCCGGAAGAGGTACGACTGGACGACCGCGCCGGTCTGCGGGAACCGGGTGCGCAGCTCGCCGAGGATCGCGAGGGTGGAGTCCACCGTGGTGTGGTCCTCCATGTCGAGGGTGACCGTCGTCCCGGCCTCCGCGGCGGCCTCGACGACCGGCGTCACATTGGCGAGCGCGAGGTCATGGCCTCCGGGCAGCGCCTGGCCGAAGGCGGAGAGTTTCACGGACATCTCCGCGCGGGCCCCGAGCCCCTCCCCGGCGAGCGCCTCGGTCAGCGCCAGATAGGCGTCCCGGCTGCGCAGCGCCTCGGACCTGTCGGTAACGTCCTCCCCCAGGTGGTCCAGGGTGACCTCCAGGCCGCGCGAGGTGAGCCCCCGCACCGCCGCCATGGATTCGGCCAGCCGCTCACCGGCGACGAATCGATCCACCATGGGGCGTGTGACCGGCGCCGCCGAGACGATCCGACGGATGGCAGCACTGCGCGAAGCGGCAAGCAGCACGGGTCCCAGCACAGGGCACCTCCACGATGACGGCCGGTGAACGGCTCCAACAACTCACCGTGAAACTTAAGGATCGCGCGGAATCGGGGCCATCGACAGCTGTCACGCATCCGTGTCCGGGATCTCAGACACCTGTATGAGAGGCTGAGGTCACCGTTTGGGAAGGAGGCCGGGGCGCCATGCGCGAGGACTATCAACAGCTGGTGGACGAGATCACCGCGACGCTCGGCGCGCCCGCGACCCTGGAGAACCGCGACTTCGCGCTGATCGCCTTCGGGGCGCAGGACAGCGACGACGCGGAGGAACCGACGCTGGACCCGGTCCGTACCCGCTCCATCCTCCAGCGTCGCTCCACGGCGGCGGTGCGGGCCTGGTTCGAGGCGTTCGGGATCGCCCGGGCGCAGGCCCCGCTGCGGATCCCGCCGGACCCGGGGGCCGGGGTCTTCATGGGCCGCATCTGCCTGCCGGTGCGGCACCGCGGCGTCGTCCACGGCTATGTCTGGCTGCTGGACGACGGCCACCTCTCCGACCTGGAGCTCGGCGGCCCCGCCGGGCCGCCCCCCGACCCGCGGCTGGTCCGGGCGATGGAGACCACGGCCCGGATCGGCGCCCTGCTGGCGGCCGAGGCGCGGGCCGGCGAGGAGCTGGGCGAGCTGCTGCGCGAACTGCTCACCGGCCCGCCGGCCACCCGCGACGCGGCCTGTTCGGGCCTGCACACCGCGCTGCGCGGAGCGGCCGACGGGCCGCTGGCCCTGGTCGCGGTCCTGCCGTGGGTGCCGGACACGGGCGAGGACGAGGACCATCCGCGCCTCCCGCATCTGCCGGGCATCGCCGCGGCCTGTGTGATCCCCGACGAGACGGCGCTGGCCGCCCTCGTCCGGCTGCGCGCCCCCACCTCCCTGGCCCCCGCCCGGGCCACCGCCGAACAGCTCCTCCGCTCGCCCCGCACGGCCGCCGCCGACAGCGCGCCGCCCGCCCATCCCCTCCACGCGCCCGGCGCCGCGGGGACGGCCCGGGCCGCCGATCCGCACGGCGCCGACCTCCCGTGCGGCGGCGGCCGGGAGAGCTCCGCCGGGGTCAGCGAGGCGCGGCGCGGGCTGGACGAGCTGCCCGCCGCCTGGCGCGAGGCGCTGGCCGCCGCCCGGGCCGCGCGGGCGGACGCCCGGCTCGACCCGATCGCGGAGTGGACGGCCATCGGCCCGTACCGGCTGCTGGCCACGCTCCCCCCGACCGCCCCCGACGCCGCCGTACGCCCCCTGCTGGAGCGCGCGCACGCGGAACTGGCCCGCACCGCCGAGACGTTCCTGGACTGCGCGGGCCAGGCGAGCCGTACCGCCCAGGTCCTCGGGATCCACCGGCAGACGCTCTACTACCGCCTCTCCCGGGTGCGCCAGCTCACCGGCCTGGACCTCGACGCGGGCGACGACCGGCTGCTCCTCCACATGGCCCTCAAGGCGGCCCGGCTCCGGTAGGGGCGGTGTTCAGCCGCAGAACTCCGCCTCGATGGCCGCCTGTTCGAGGGCGTCGTCGCCCCAGTCCCCGTTCTGGTTGAGCGTGATGACGTGTTCCCCGTCGGCGGTGGCCGCCGTTCGGCTCACCGCGCCGAGGATCTCGCCCGAGTGCCCCCAGACCGTCACGCCGCACGGCGTGAGCTTCTGCGACCTGATGCCGAGGCCGTAGGACTTGCCGTCGCCCAGGTCGCGCCCGGTGAACATCTCCTTCTGCTGGGCAGGGGGCAGTAGTTCGCCGCGTAGCAGGGCGCGGAAGAAGACGTTCAGATCGCGGGTGGTCGAGATGATCTCGCCCGAGGCTCCGGAGACCGACGGGTCGAACTGTGGGTCAAGCCACCGGGCGAACTGGACGGCTGCGCGGGGGCGGCGGGCGCGTTCTCGCCGACTACGCGTATGAGATGGCGGGCTGAGGGGGCCTCGTCGGATGCGCCGATCCGCGTACGGCCACACGGGCCGCGGTGCTGCGCGAGGCGGGCCCGACCCTCACATCCGGTCGATCTCGGTGAGGTCGATGTCGATGTCGAACGGGACCGTGAGCTTCAGCCGGTCGTGGTGGATGCCGGTGGGGACATAGGAGCCGGTCACCGGGTCCAGCTCGTAGACATGGACAACCGGATGGCGGCCCTTACCGTGCTCAACCAGCCAGAAGTGTCGGATCCCCGCCTCAGCGTAGAGCTGGGGCTTGCGGTTGTGATCGCGGGCTTGTGATTCTGGCGATACAACCTCCACCGCGAGGACGACATCGGCGACGTCGAAGCCCGTCTCCCGAGCCTCAGCAGTCACCGCCTCGGCCCGCACCACGGAGACATCGGGCTCGGGGCGGTTGCCGCTGTTGAGGGTGATCGTCATCTCGCGGCACACGCGCAGCGACTCTGGTACCGAGGCCCTGAGCCCGTTCTCCAGCAGAGTGATCGCCAGCGAATGAAAACGCCTCTGCGGGCTCACGAAAACGAGGCTCCCGTCGATCAGCTCAGTGTGCGGCGGGAGATCCGGAATACGGTCAAGGTCGTCTGCGGTGAAGCCGCCCGGGGGCGGAAACACCCAGGCCGGAAGCGGTTCAGCAGTCATGGTTACTCCCATGGACGAGATTCTTGCCGCGCAGCCCAGCCTAGCGGGCCGGAATGCCTGGGCCACCCCTCACACGGGTGACGGGCGGCCCCGGCGTTGACGATCGAGGTCAGCCGAGATGTACGGCGGCGGACGGGGCGCCGTGGGGGGACGTGTCGCGGGGCGGGCGCGGGGTGTTCATCAGGACCGCCACCACCACCGCTGCCGCCGTGAGGATCACCGACGACCAGACGAACGCGTGCGAGAAGCCCTCGACCAGTCCCTCCTTGGCGGTCTCCGGTGTCATGCGGCGGGCGTGCTCGCGCAGGTAGTCGGAGGTCGCGCTGGTGGCGATGGTGTTGAGCATCGCCGTGCCGATCGAACCGCCGATCTGCTGAGCCGTGTTCACCGTGGCGGAGGCGATGCCCGCGTCCTGCGGCCGCACGCCGTGGGTCGCGTAGTTCATCGAGGGGGCCATCACCAGGCCCATGCCGAAGCCGACGAGGAGTTCGGAGGGCAGCACGCCCGCCGCGTACGAGCTGGTGGCGTCCAGTGGGACCAGCAGCGCCACCCCGGTGGCCGCGATCAGCAGACCGGGCACCACCAGCGCCCGCGGCGGCACCTTGGGGATGAGGCGGGCCGCGACGCCGCCCGCGGCGGCCAGCACCGCCGCGGTCATCGGCAGGAAGGCCACGCCGGTGACCAGCGCCGAGTACCCCTTGACGATCTGCATGTAGTAGGTGAGGAAGAGGAACATCGCGAACATGCCGACCACCGACATGCCGACCGCCAGATAGGCGCTGCCCCGGGTACGGTCCGCGACCACCCGGATCGGCAGCAGCGGATGGGCGGCGCGCCGCTCCACCAGGGCGAAGGCGGCGAGCAGCACCACGCCCAGGATGAGCAGCCCGGTCACCAGCCGGGAGTCCCAGCCCTCGGACTCGGCCTCGCTGCACCCGTAGACCAGCGACACCAGACCGGCGACGGCCAGCAGCACTCCGGGGATGTCGAAGCGCGCCCGCTCCGCCGCGGGCCGGTCTGCGGGCAGGACGGACCAGCTGAAGGCCGCGAGGACGGCGATCGGCACGTTGACGTACAGGCACCAGCGCCAGTCCAGGTACTCGGTCAGCAGCCCGCCCAGGACCAGGCCGATCGCGCCGCCGCCCGCCGCGATCGCGCCGAAGATGCCGAACGCCTTGGCGCGCTCGCGCGCCTCGGTGAAGTTCACGGCCAGCAGCGACAGCGCCGACGGCGCGAGCAGCGCGGCGAAGACGCCCTGGAGCGCACGGGCGCCGAGGAGCATCCCGAGCCCCTGGGCGGCGCCGCCGAGCGCGGAGGCCCCGGCGAAGCCGATCAGCCCGACCAGGAAGGCGCGCTTGCGGCCGGTGTAGTCGGCGATCCGGCCGCCGAACAGCAGCAGGCCGCCGAAGGCCAGGGTGTACGCGGTGATGACCCACTGCCGGTCACCGGCGGAGATGCCCAGATCGCGCTGGGCGGACGGCAGGGCGATGTTCACGATGGTGATGTCGAGAACGATCATCAGCTGGGCGAGGCCGATGAAGAGCAGGGCGAGCCAGCGCCGGGGGTTGGCCTCCGACGATGGAGCGGCGGGCGCTATGGCTGAGGGCTCGGACATGAGGGTGCCTTTCTGAGGGTGCGTACGGACGTGATCAGTCGACGTCGGCACGGGCGTCGTCGATCACGCGCTCCCGGATGTGGGTGAAGGCGGCGGCGTCCACGGCCGGGCCGCCGAGGGCGGTGGTGGGCCGCGGGGAGCCGGTGGGGCGCAGCCCGTCCACGTACAGGTCGAGCTGGCGGTGGGCGAGGGCGTCGTCGTCCGGGATGCGGCCGCCGCCGGGCAACGGCCGCGTCAGCCGGATGATCATCAGGACGATGTCGCCGAAGACGACGTCGGGGCGGATCGCACCGGCCGCACGGCCGCGGGCGAGGAGGCGGTCGACGGTCCAGACGGGGTCGGCGGCGTCGCCGCGCATCCGGCCGAAGAGTTCGTCGGCGGTGTGGCCCAGCAGTGCCGGTACCACCGACCCGATCTTGAGGTCGAGGGCGGCGTGCATGAAGCGCCGCAGGGCGTCGGCCGGGTCGCCCTCCGTGGCGACGGCGTGCCGCGCGGCCTCGTCCACGGCGGTGAAGACCTCGGCGGCCACGCCTCGGAAGAGGTCGGGGCGGGTGGGGAACCGCCGGTAGAGGGTGGCGATGCCGACCCCGGCGCGCCGGGCGATCTCGTCGAGCGGGGCGTCCGGACCCTGATCGGCGAAGACCTCACGGGCGGCGCGCAGGATCTGCTCGCGGTTGCGGCGCGCGTCGGCGCGCATGGGGGGAGCGTCATCGGACACGGCGGGTCTCCTGCGGAGGGCATACACGGAGCTATGTGGAGAAAAATTCTCCACATAGCTGAGAGCGTAGCGCCGTTCGCCACCTTATTCAACACATGATGAAAAAGAACCCGCCGGGGAACCGAAAGGGCCCGGCCCCCGCGGGAAGCGGAGGCCGGGCCCTTGAAGA
The DNA here is from genome assembly GCF_052851135.1 of Streptomyces sp. BRA346. Classification (NCBI taxonomy): domain Bacteria; kingdom Bacillati; phylum Actinomycetota; class Actinomycetes; order Kitasatosporales; family Streptomycetaceae; genus Streptomyces; species Streptomyces sp. BRA346. The sequence continues at coordinate 20,105 of NZ_JAIWIH010000018.1, forward strand.
CGCGCAGGCGCTACACGGCTCAGACCAGGTTGACCGAACGGGCCGACGTGGCGCCGATCTCCTCGGCGATCTCGGTGAGCACGCTCTGCGGAATCGTGTCGTCCACGGTCAGCGCGACCAGCGCGGCACCGCCCACCGCGGCACGCGAGACCTGCATGCCCGCGATGTTGATGCCCGCCTCGCCCAGGATGCGGCCGAGCGTGCCGACGACGCCCGGACGGTCCGTGTAGCGGAGGAAGGCCATGTGGTCGGCGAGCGCCAGGTCGACGTCGTACTCCCCGACCGCGACGATCTTCTGGAGGTTCTTGGGACCGGCCAGCGTGCCGGAGATCGAGACCTCGTCACCGTCGGCCAGGGTGCCGCGCACGGTCACCACGTTCCGGTGCTCGGTCGACTCCGAGCTGGTGGTCAGCCGCACCTCGACGCCGCGCTCCTGCGCGAACAGCGGGGCGTTCACGTAGCTCACGGTCTCGTCGACGATGTCCTCGAAGACGCCCTTGAGCGCGGACAGCTCCAGCACCTTGACGTCGTGCTGGGTGATCTCGCCGTACACCTCGACGTCGAGCCGGACGGCGACCTCGCCCGCGAGCGCGGTGAAGATCCGCCCCAGCTTCTCCGCCAGCGGCAGCCCGGGGCGTACGTCCTCGGCGATCACACCGCCCTGCACGTTCACCGCGTCCGGGACCAGCTCGCCCGCGAGGGCCAGCCGAACCGAGCGCGCGACCGCGATGCCCGCCTTCTCCTGGGCCTCGCCGGTGGAGGCGCCCAGGTGCGGGGTGGCGACCACGTTGTCGAACTCGAACAGCGGGGAGTCGGTGCACGGCTCCTTGGAGAACACGTCCAGACCGGCACCGGCCACCCGGCCCTCCTTGAGGGCCGCGGCCAGGGCCGTCTCGTCGACGATCCCGCCGCGGGCGGCGTTGACGATACGGACGTCCGGCTTGACCCGGCGCAGCGCCTCGTCGCCGATCAGGCCGACCGTCTCGGGGGTCTTGGGCAGGTGGACGGTGATGAAGTCCGAGACCTCGAGCAGCTCGTCGAGGGTGAGCAGCTTCACGCCCATCTGCGCGGCGCGCGCGGGCTGCACGTACGGGTCGTACGCGACGATCTTCATCCCGAAGGCGGACATGCGCTGGGCGACCAGCACGCCGATGCGGCCGAGGCCGACGACGCCGAGGGTCTTCTCGCTCAGCTCCACACCGGTGTACTTGCTGCGCTTCCACTCGCCGTTCTTCAGGGCGGCGTTCGCCTGCGGAATGTTGCGGGCGGTGGCGACCAGCAGGCCGCAGGCCAGCTCGGCGGCGGTGACGATGTTGGACGTCGGCGCGTTGACGACCATGACGCCCGCCTTGGTGGCGGCGGAGACGTCCACATTGTCCAGGCCGACGCCCGCGCGGGCGACCACCTTCAGCTTCTTCGCCGCGGCGATGGCTTCCGCGTCGACCTTGGTCGCGCTGCGGACGAGGATCGCGTCCACGTCGGCAAGGGCGGGAAGCAGTTCGTCTCGGTCCGCGCCGTTGCAGCTCCGGATCTCGAAGTCCGGGCCCAGGGCGTCGACCGTGGCGGGCGACAGCTCTTCGGCGATGAGTACGACAGGTTTACCGGGGGAAGCAGTGCTCACGTGGTCTTCAGTCCTCACTAGTCCTCAGCGGACGGCCGTCCCGACGGCCGCAGGCGGTGAAGGGTTCCAGCCGCGTGGGAGACGCACGACGCTGTGAGCCTGACGCGTTTGTTGCAGGAAAGTGTAGTAGCGCTCGGGCCTGTGTAATGCGCCAATGCGGCAGGATCACCCGCACGTGGTGGTGCGCGGCGGACAAAGCCGAACCGGGTGTGGCGGAGGTTCCAGGGAACCCCCGCCACACCCGGGGCACGGTCCGCCGCGCCGTCCGGGCGCTTACGCCTCGTCGTCGACCCAGCTCATGAGCTTGCGCAGCTCCTTGCCCGTGGTCTCCAGGAGGTGGTCCTCGTCCGCCTTCTTCAGCTCGTTGTACTTCGGCAGGCCGGCGTTGTACTCCGCCATCCAGTTCTTGGCGAAGGTGCCGTCCTGGATCTCGCCGAGGATCTTCTTCATCTCGGCCTTGGTGGAGTCGTTGATGATCCGCGGGCCGGAGACGTAGTCGCCCCACTCGGCGGTCTCGGAGATCGACCAGCGCATCTTCTCCAGGCCGCCCTCGTACATGAGGTCCACGATCAGCTTCAGCTCGTGGAGGCACTCGAAGTACGCGATCTCCGGCTGGTAGCCGGCCTCGGTCAGGGTCTCGAACCCGGCCTTGACCAGCGCCGCGGTGCCACCGCACAGCACCGCCTGCTCACCGAAGAGGTCGGTCTCGGTCTCCTCGGTGAAGGTGGTCTTGATGACCCCGGCCCGGGTGCCGCCGATGCCCTTGGCGTACGAGAGGGCGAGCGCGAAGGCGTTGCCCGTGGCGTCCTGCTCGACGGCCGCGATGCACGGCACGCCGCGGCCCTCCTCGTACTGGCGGCGGACCAGGTGGCCCGGGCCCTTGGGGGCGACCATGCAGACGTCGACGTTGGCCGACGGCTTGATGAAGTCGTACCGGATGTTGAGGCCGTGGCCGAAGAACAGCGCGTCGCCGTCCTTCAGGTTGTCCTTCACGGACTCCTCGTAGACCTTGGCCTGGATCGGGTCCGGGACCAGGATCATGATGACGTCGGCCTCGGCGGACGCCTCGGCGGGGCTCACCACGCGCAGACCCTGCTCCTCGGCCTTGGCCTTGGACTTGGAGCCCTCCTGGAGGCCGACGCGGACGTCGACGCCCGAGTCGCGCAGCGACAGCGCGTGGGCGTGGCCCTGGCTGCCGTAGCCAAGGATCGCGACCTTGCGGCCCTGGATGATGGACAGGTCGGCGTCGTCGTCGTAGAACAGCTCGGCCACTTCGGGATTCTCCTAGCGTGTGGGTTGTGCGTCCCACCGTATGACGGGCGGGCGGGTGAAGGTTCGGGGGTCTCGTCAGGCGGACCGGTCGAGCGCGCGCAGGCTCCGGTCGGTGATGGAGCGGGCGCCGCGCCCTATGGCGATCGTGCCGGACTGCACCAGCTCCTTGATGCCGTACGGTTCCAGCATCTTGAGCATGGCCTCGAGCTTGTCGCTGCTGCCGGTGGCCTCGATGGTCACGGCCTCCGGGGAGACGTCCACGGTCTTGGCGCGGAACAGCTGGACGATCTCGACGATCTGGGAGCGGGTCTCGTTGTCGGCGCGGACCTTCACGAGAACGAGTTCCCGCTGAATGGCCGAGCCGTCCTCCAGCTCCACGATCTTCAGGACGTTGACGAGCTTGTTGAGCTGCTTGGTGACCTGCTCCAGCGGGAGCTCCTCGACATTGACCACGATGGTGATGCGGGAGATGTCGGGGTGCTCGGTGACGCCCACGGCGAGCGAGTCGATGTTGAAGCCGCGGCGGGAGAACAGGGCGGCGATCCGGGCGAGGATGCCGGGGGTGTTCTCCACCAGGACGGAGAGCGTGTGCTTGGACATGCGGTGCGTCTCTCTTCTTCTCTCGGCCCCGGGCCTCAGTCGTCTTCGCTGTCGCCGAAGTCCGGGCGGGTGTCGCGCGCCGCCAGGATCTCGTCGTTGGAGGTGCCGGCCGCGACCATCGGCCAGACCATGGCGTCCTCGTGGACGATGAAGTCCACGACCACCGGCCGGTCGTTGATCGCGTTGGCCTTCTCGATCACGGCGTCGAGGTCGGCCGGGTCCTCGCAGCGGATGCCGATGCAGCCCATGGCCTCGGCGAGCTTCACGAAGTCCGGGACCCTGGTGCCCGCGCTCGGCTGGGCGGTGTCCGCCCCCGGGCCGGAGTGCAGCACGGTGTTGGAGTAGCGCTGGTTGTAGAACAGGGTCTGCCACTGGCGGACCATGCCCAGCGCGCCGTTGTTGATGATCGCGACCTTGATCGGGATGTTGTTCAGCGCGCAGGTGACCAGCTCCTGGTTGGTCATCTGGAAGCAGCCGTCCCCGTCGATCGCCCAGACCGTGCGGTCCTCCGCACCGGCCTTGGCGCCCATGGCCGCCGGGACGGCGTAGCCCATGGTCCCGGCGCCGCCGGAGTTCAGCCAGGTCGCGGGCTTCTCGTACTGGATGAAGTGGGCGGCCCACATCTGGTGCTGGCCGACGCCCGCGGCGAAGACCGTGCCCTCCGGGGCCAGCTCGCCGATCCGCTGGATGACCTGCTGCGGCGACAGGCTGCCGTCCTCGGGCAGGTCATAGCCGAGCGGGTAGGTCTCGCGCCACCGGTTCAGGTCCTCCCACCAGCCGGTGTAGTCGCCGGTGTGGCCCGCGTCGTGCTCGGCCTGGACCGCGACGACCAGATCCGCGATGACCTCGCGGGCGTCACCGACGATCGGCACGTCGGCGGCGCGGTTCTTGCCGATCTCCGCCGGGTCGATGTCCGCGTGCACGATCTTGGCGAACGGGGCGAACGAATCGAGCTTGCCGGTGACCCGGTCGTCGAAGCGCGCGCCGAGCGCCACGATCAGGTCCGCCTTCTGGAGGCTGGTGACGGCGGCGACGGTGCCGTGCATGCCCGGCATGCCGAGGTGGAGGGGGTGGCTGTCGGGGAAGGCCCCGAGCCCCATCAGGGTGGTGGTGACCGGCGCCCCGGTCAGCTCGGCCAGCACCCGCAGCTCGGCGGTGGCGTGCGCCTTGAGGACGCCGCCGCCCACGTACAGCACCGGGCGCTCGGCCTGGCTGATCAGGCGGGCGGCCTCGCGGATCTGCTTGGCGTGCGGCTTGGTCACCGGGCGGTAGCCGGGCAGGTCGGTCTGCGGCGGCCAGGAGAAGGTGGTCTTCGCCTGGAGCGCGTCCTTGGCGATGTCGACCAGGACCGGGCCGGGGCGGCCGGTGGCGGCGATGTGGAACGCCTCGGCGATCGTGCGCGGGATGTCCTCGGCCTTGGTGACCAGGAAGTTGTGCTTGGTGATCGGCATCGTGATGCCGCAGATGTCCGCCTCCTGGAAGGCGTCCGTGCCGATCGCCTTGGAGGCCACCTGGCCGGTGATCGCGACGATCGGCACCGAGTCCATGTGGGCGTCGGCGATCGGGGTGACCAGGTTGGTGGCGCCGGGTCCTGAGGTCGCCATGCAGACGCCGACCTTGCCGGTGGCCTGGGCGTAACCGGTGGCGGCGTGGCCCGCACCCTGCTCGTGGCGGACGAGTACGTGCTTGACCTTCGAGGAGTCCATCATCGGGTCGTACGCGGGGAGGATCGCACCGCCGGGAATTCCGAAGACGGTGTCGGCGCCCACCTCCTCGAGCGAGCGGATGAGGGACTGCGCGCCCGTGACGTGCTCGACGGTGGCGGACTGCGGTCCGCCGTTACGGGCCCGCGGCTGGGGATGATGGGCCCCGGAGGCCTGCTCGGTCATCGGCATTCTCTTCTCGAATGAGGTGTGATGCGGGGAGGAAGGCGGTGCACAGGCGTCAGTGCAACAAAAAACCCCTCGTGCCGTGAGGCAAGCGAGGGGAGCGCGCCGGAGAGGGTCCGCAGGTCTTCAACATGAGCCTGCTCAGCCGACGCGCTGTCCAAGTACGAGAATTCGGGTGCGCATGGCTCCGACCCTCCCCCCCGCGCGTATCAGGTGTCAAGTGGGTGGGACAGGAGTCTCAGTATTTGAGCGGGTCGGTGGGTGGGTGTGCGCCGCCTCCGGGCGGCGGGGCCCATGCCCGCCGTAACCGCCGTGGCGCACCGGCAGCCCGCCTCCGACCAGCACCGGAGCGTCCGAGCGCGGTACCGGATAGCTGCCGCGGGTCAGCGCCCGGCGCAGCCGGTGCTCGTCCAGCGGCCCGCTGAAGGCCATGCCCTGGGCGTGGGTGCACCCCATGCCGCGCAGGGTCACCAGCTGCTCGGGCAGGTCCACGCCCTCCGCGATGGACTGCATCCCGAGGTCGCCGCCGATCCTCAGCAGCCCTGAGGTGATCTTGTGCAGCCGGGACGACTCCACCACCCCCTCGACCAGCCCCTGGTCCAGCTTGAGCACATCGATGGGGAGCCTGCGCAGCGCCCGGATCGCGGCATAGCCGCTGCCGAACCCGTCGAGGGCGATCCGCACCCCCAGTCGGCGCAGCGCGCCGAGGCGGTGCTCCAGCTCGTCCAGCGGCACCCGGGGGTCGCTGTCGGTCAGCTCCAGGATCAGCGCACCGGACGGCAGGCCGTGCCGGGCGAGCAGGGTTTCGACGGCCTTGGGCGGCATCGACTTGTCGACCAGCCGCCCGGCGGGCAGCCGTACGCAGACGGGGAGCACATGGCCGTCGCGGCGGCGCTGGGCGGCCTGTTCGACGGCGGCCTCCAGCGTCCAGCGGGTCAGCTCGGCGGTGCGGGCGCCTTCCTCACCGGCGCGGCCGTGGTCGCCGCCGCGCCCGTTGTTGTCGGCGACCCTCAGGAACTCGGCCGGGGTGAACAGGATGCCCTGGGCCGAGCGCCAGCGGGGCTGCGCCGCGACGGCGGTGATCCGGCCGGTCGCCAGCTCCACGACGGGCTGGTGCAGCAGCACGAACTCGCCGTCGTGCAGGGCGGCGCGCAGCCGCGTCTGGACTTGGGCGCGGCGCGCCACCTCGGCCTGCATCTGCGGGGCGTACAGCTCGACCCGGTTCTTCCCGGCGGCCTTGGCCCGGTACATGGCCAGGTCGGCGTTGCGCATCAGGGCGCCGGGGCTGGTGCCGGGCTCGGCGAAGGCGACGCCGATGCTGGCGGCAACCCGCACCTCGGTGCCGCCCTCCACCCGGTAGGGCTGGGAGAGCCGGGCCCGCAGCCGGTCGGCGATCTCCAGGATGCGGCATTCGCGGGTGCTGGTGTCATCCGCGCCGTCGCCCACGATGAGGGCGGCGAACTCGTCGCCCCCGAGCCGGGCGGCGCAGTCGCCGGAACCGGACCGCACGGACTCCTGGAGCCGGCGGGCGGCCTGGACCAGCAGCTCGTCGCCCGCCTGGTGGCCGACGGTGTCGTTGACGGCCTTGAAGCCGTCGAGGTCGATGAAGAGCACGGCGGTGCCCGCGTCGGTGCGGCGGCGCCCGCCGACCGCGTGCCGGACCCGCTTGGTGAACAGGGCGCGGTTGGGCAGGTCGGTGAGCGGGTCGTGCTCGGCGCTGTGCTGGAGCTGGGCTTGGAGCCGCACCCGCTCGGTGACATCCCGGCTGTTGAAGATCAGGCCGCCGTGGTGGCGGTTGACCGTCGACTCCACGTTGAGCCAGTCGCCGGAGCCGGAGCGGAAGCGGCACTCGATACGGGTGGTGGGCTCCTCGCACGGCGACGCGGCCAGGAACCGGCGCACCTCGTGGACCACCGGGCCCAGGTCCTCGGGGTGGATGAGCGAGGCCAGTTCCGAGCCCTCCAGCTCGCCCGCGTCCCGCCCGTAGACGCCGGAGGCGGCCGGGCTGACGTACCGCAGGATGCCGGTGGGCGCGGCGATCATGATCACATCGCTGGAGCTCTGCACCAGGGAGCGGAAGTGGTTCTCCGCCTGCGCCAGCTCCTGGGTGAGCGCGATGTTGTCCATCAGCATGATCGCCTGCCGGACGAGGAGGGCGAGCACGACCGCGCAGGCGGTGAAGAGCACCACCCCGTCGACCGGGCGGCCGTCCATCACGTTGAACAGGATGCCCAGGGTGCAGACGGCCGCGGCGAGATACGGCGCCAGGGCGGCGAAGGCACCCGCGGTGGGACGGCTCCGCCCCTCGGGGCGGCGCGCCGCGGGCGGCGGGGTCTCGGCGGCGTCCCGCCGGGCCACCCAGGGCGCGTACGCCAGCAACATCGACCCGGCGAACCAGCCCGCGTCCAGGATCTGGCCGGAGCGGTAGTGGTCGTGCAGCAGCGGCGAGGTGAACAGCGCGTCGCACAGCACGGTCAGGGCGAACGCGCCGATCGCGGTGTTGACCGCCGGTCGGCTGGCCGACGACGAGCGCCGGAAGTGCAGCACGATCACCATGCTGACCAGCACGATGTCCAGCAGCGGATAGGCGAGCGAGAAGGCCCTGCGGGCCACGCTCCCGGCGTCCCCGCCGAACGGCCCGGTGTGGGCGAGCGCGAGACTCCAGGACAGGGTCATCAGGGATCCGGCGATCAGCCAGGCGTCCAGCCCCAGGCAGATCCACCCGGCCCGGTTCTCCGGGCGCTTGGCGAGCACCAGCATCCCCACGATCGCGGGCGGCGCGAAGAGGAGGAAGCAGACGTCGGCGAACGAGGGGGTGGGCACGGGACGGCCCAGCACCACCTCGTACCAGCCCCAGGCGCCGTTGCCCAGCGCGGTCATGGCGGACGAGGCCGCGAACAGCAGCCAGGCCGGGCGCATCCGCCCGGAGTTTCGGCGCCCGTGCCACAGACAGGACGCGGCGGCGGCGAGGGCGGCCGCGGCGAGGCCGAAGTCGCCCATGAAGACGGCGAGTTCGGACGATCCCCAGCCGAGCACCGCGCCCACCGCGTATCCACCGCAGACCAGGGCCAGGACGACCTGCGGCAGCAGCCGGGCGCCGCCGGAGACCGCCGGGCGGGCGAGCACCGCTCCAGTGGCGCTCACCGCACTGCCGCCCGTCGCACGAAGGGGCGCGGCTCGGCGAGCCGTATCCCCATGAGCTTCGTCATCGAGAGCCGCGCGGCTGCGCGGAAAAGTCGCGGTCGACGCCTGAGCTGCGTCGGGTCGTTGGTCCATTGGCCATACATCGCCCGTCGCCCCCCTCGAGTTCCGGTCCATCGCTGACGCCGTCAGGTCATTGGCGCAGCCCCCGCTCGGGACGATACACCAGACTGGTCACTCAGGGACATAGACCATCTACTCACCGTAATCGACTACGGCGTTGTATATACGGAGTGCAGTCAATCGATGCCTGTATGTACTGCCAGGGGCATGTTGCCCCCTCGTCTACCCCGTGGTCATCATGAGATGTTCCAGCGGCTCGCCCGCGGCGAACCGGTGCAGCTGGTCGCGCAACAGCCGCTTGGCGCGGGGCAGGAAGGCCGACGAGGGACCGCCCACGTGCGGGGTGATGAGCACTCCTGGAGCGTGCCACAGCGGATGCCCGGCGGGCAGTGGTTCGGGGTCGGTCACATCCAGCGCGGCCCGCAGCCGGCCGCTCTCCACCTCGGTGAGGAGCGCCTTGGTGTCCACCACCGCGCCCCGTGCGACGTTCACCAACAGCGCTCCGTCCTTCATCTTCGCCAGGAAGTCCGCTCCGACCAGCCCCCGGGTCCGGTCGGTCAGCGGGGTCACCAGGACAACGACGTCGGCGTCCGGAAGCAGTTGAGGCAAGGCGTCGATCGGGTGCACCGGACCGCGCTCGGTCGTACGCGGGGAGCGTGCGACGCGCGCCACCCGCTCGCACTCGAAGGGTTCGAGCCGGTCCTCGATCGCGCTGCCGATCGAGCCGTACCCGACGATCAGAACGGACTTGTCGGCGAGCGCCGGACGGAATCCTGGGGTCCACTCCCCGGCGTCCTGGGCGCGGACGAAGGTGGGGATGTCGCGCAGCGAGGCGAGGATCAGGGTCAGGGCCAGCTCGGCGGTGCTCGCGTTGTGCAGCCCGCGGGCGTTGCACAGCTGCACATCGGGGACAACACGTGACATGGCGGGCAGCAGGCTGTCTATGCCCGCGGTGAGCGTCTGGATCACCCGCAGGCCCGTCATGGCCTCCAGCGGACGGGCCAGCACCTCGGGGCTCTTCATGTACGGCGCGCAGTAGAAGGCGACGCGTGCGGGGTCCGTGGGGTAGTCGGGGCCGCCGTCCCAGTGGGCGTACTCCAGGTTCTCGGGCAGGCCCTCGATCTCGTCCGGCGCGATGGGCAGCCAGGCGAGGGGGCGGGCCGAGTCTCCGGGCGTGGCATGAGACGAATCGTGGTGCCGGAACGTATCGCTGTCATCTGCACTCATGCCAGGAGGCTATGCGAAGTGAGGCTCTCCGCAGAGGTTAGTTTGGTGCGAGAAACGGGAGGGGTCAGTCCAGGTGGAGCGCAGGACAATCGGAGCGGCGGCGCTCGAAGTGGGTGCGATCGGCCTTGGATGCATGCCCATGAGCTGGGCGTACACCGCTTCGCAGCGCAACGGCGAGCACTCGCTGCGCGCCGTGCACACCGCGCTCGACCTGGGCGCGAACCTGCTCGACACCGCCGACATGTACGGGCCCTTCACCAATGAACTGCTGGTGGGCCGGGCGCTCAAGGAGCGGCGCGCGGACGCCTTCGTGTCCACCAAGTGCGGACTGCTGGTCGGTGAGCAGCACATCGTGGCCAACGGGCGGCCCGGCTATGTGAAGCGGGCGTGCGACGCCTCGCTGCGGCGGCTCCAGACCGATGTGATCGATCTCTACCAGCTGCACCGGGCCGACCCCGAGGTTCCGATAGAGGAGACCTGGGGCGCGATGGCGGAGCTGGTCGCGGCGGGAAAGGTACGGGCGCTGGGGCTGTGCGCGGTGGGGGCGCGGGCCCAGCGGCGGGCCGGGGCCCGGATGCACGACGCGACGGTGCGCCAGCTGGAGCGGGTGCAGCAGGTCTTCCCGGTGAGCTGTGTGCAGGCGGAGCTGTCGGTGTGGTCACCCGAGGCGCTGGAGGCGCTGGTGCCGTGGTGTGCCTCGCGCGGGGTGGGCTTCCTGGCGGCGATGCCGCTGGGCAACGGCTTCCTGAGCGGGACGCTGACGCCGGGGCAGGGGTTCGAGCCGGAGGACATGCGGGCCCGGCACCCGCGCTTCACGGCGGAGATGATGGCGGCGAACCAGCCCATCGTGGCCGGGCTGCGGCGGGTGGCGCGGCGGCACGGGGAGTCGGTGACGGCGGCTCAGGTGGCGCTGGCGTGGCTGCTGGCCCAGGGGCCGCACGTGGTGCCGGTGCCGGGGACCAAGCGGGAGGACTGGGCGGCGGAGAACGCCGCGGCGGCGGAGGTGATGCTGACGGCCGAGGACCTGGCCGAGATCGCGACGCTGCCGCCCGCCCGGGGGTCGTGGGACTGAAGGGGCCCAGGTGGTGTTTTGGGGCACGTGGGCTCCGGATCCGGGAAGGGAACCCGCCGCGGAGCCGCGGTGTATAAGAATCAGTGCCGTGCCGCGGCACACGTGCCCCACCGAGAGGAACCCGACCGTGCGACGTCCTCGCATCACTCCCGCCCTCGCCGCCCCCGCCCTCGCCGCCACCGCCGCCCTGCTGCTGCTCACCGGCTGCTCGACCGGCGACGGTCGGTCCCCCTTCGAGCGGTCGAGTTCGCCCGCGCCCGGGAAGGAGGGGTCCACGGGCGGCTCCCCGTCGTCGGCGGCGCCCTCGGGCAGCGAGTCGGCCGCGCCGAAGAAGGGGTCGGCCAAGGTGGCGAGTCTGCTCACCACCAACCTGAAATCGCCCTGGGGGGTGGCCCCGCTGCCGGGTGGGGACCTGCTGGTGTCCTCCCGGGACACCGGGAGGATCTTCAAGATCGCGGCGGACAGCGGGAAGCAGACCGAGCTGGGGTCCGTGCCCGGCGTCTCCCCCGCGGGCGAGGGCGGTCTGCTGGGGCTGGCGGTCTCCTCCGACTTCGGCACGGACCACATGGTGTACGCGTACTTCACCACCGACTCGGACAACCGCATCGTGCGGATGGTGTACGACGACAAGCGCCCCTCGGGCGATCAGCTGGGCGCCCCGGACACGATCTTCAAGGGCATCCCCAAGGGCGCGATCCACAACGGGGGCCGGATCGCCTTCGGCCCCGACAAGATGCTCTACGCGGGCACGGGCGAGAGCGGTGAGCGGGGGCTCGCCCAGGACAAGGACTCGTTCGGCGGCAAGATCCTGCGGATGACCCCGGACGGTGAACCGGCGCACGGCAATCCGTCGGCCGATTCGGTCGTCTACTCCTACGGCCACCGCAATGTGCAGGGGCTGGCCTGGGACGCCCGGAAGCGGCTGTGGGCATCGGAATTCGGCCAGGACACCTGGGACGAGCTGAATCTGATCCAACCGGGCAAGAACTACGGCTGGCCGGAGGCGGAGGGCAAGGCCGGGAAGAAGGGGTTCGTCGATCCGGTCGAGCAGTGGAAGCCCGAGGACGCTTCGCCGAGCGGCATCGCGTTCGCCAAGGGCTCCCTCTGGATGGCGGGGCTGCGCGGTGAGCGGCTGTGGCGGATTCCGCTGCGGGGCACCAAGCCGGTGGCCGAGCCACAGGCGTTCTTCACCGGGAAGTACGGGCGGCTGCGCACCGTGGTCGCCACGGACGACGGGGGGCTGTGGTTGGTCACGAGCAATACGGACGGGCGGGGTGACCCGGGCAAGGACGATGACCGGATCCTGCGGCTGGACATCAGCTGACGCGGGCGGGTCCGGCCCCTTTTCGGGCGGTCTGCTTACACTGGCCCCAGTCCCACACCTACGGGGGTCGCCATGTTCAACCTCATCGAGGAGTTGTTCGCGCCCGGTCGCAAGCACACCGAAGAGGAGCGCAACCGGCTGGAGTTCACGCTGGAGGACGTCGGCGACGGCGACCCCCCGTGGAAGGGGCCGATAGACCTCGACTCCGGCCACGTGGTGATCCGCCCCCGCGAGGGCTGACGATCCCGGAGGGCGCGCCTTACGGCACGGGCGTGCGGGCCGTGTCCTCCTCGGGCGCGCGCGGCCTGGGCACGGGCAGCGGCCGCTGATCCGGGTCCGGATCCGGATCCGGCGCCTCGATGCTGATGCGCGGCAGCATCCGCTCCAGCCAGCCCGGCAGCCACCAGTTGGCGCCGCCGAGCAGATGCATCAGGGCGGGCACCAGCAGCGTGCGGAGGACGAAGGCGTCCAGGGCGACCGCGGCCGCCAGCCCGATACCGAACATGGCGATGATCCGGTCGCCGCTGAGCACGAACGCCGAGAAGACGGCGATCATGATGACGGCCGCGGAGTTGATGACCCGGCTGGTCTCGGCGAGGCCCACTCGGACCGCGACCCGGTTGTCGCGGGTGTGCTGCCACTCCTCGTACATCCGGCTGACCAGGAACACCTGATAGTCCATGGAGAGCCCGAAGAGCACCGACACCATGATCACCGGCAGGAAGGGCTCGATCGGGCCCGCCCTGCCGAGCCCCAGCGGCTCGCTCCCCCAGCCCCACTGGAAGACCGCGACCACGACGCCGAAGGAAGCGGCGACGGCGGCCACATTCATGACCGCCGCCTTGACCGGGATACCGATGCTGCGGAACGCGAGCAGCAACAGCACACATCCCAGCGCCACCACCACTCCCACGAACAGCGGCAGCTTGGAGACGATCACCGCCGCGAAGTCGTCGTAGCCCGCGGTCAGCCCGCCGACGTACACCCGCAGCGAGGTGCCCGCCCCGGCCTTCGGCAGGACGTCGGTGCGCAGGCGCTCGACGAGTCCCGAGGTGTCGGGCGACTGCGGGGCGGTGGTGGGCACGACCGTGATCACGCCGGTGTCGCCCCTGCCGCCGAGGTCCGCGGCGCTCACCGAGGCAACGCCCTCGGTGGTGCGCAGGGTGGTGGTCAGCCGGGTGAAGGCCATCCGGTCCTCGGCGCCGTCGATGCTGCCGATGAGCGTCAGCGGTCCGTTGAAGCCGGGCCCGAACCCCTCGGCGAGCAGGTCGTACGCCTGCCGGGTGGTCGAGGTCTCGGGGTTGTTGCCCTGGTCGGAGGTGCCGAGCCGGAGCGAGAGGGTGGGCAGGGCGAGGGCCAGCATGACGGCGACGGCGACCCCGCCCAGCACCTTGGGGTGGCGTTCCACGAAGGACGCCCAGCGGGTGGCGAGGCCGGGCGCCGTACTGGTCCGCGGCCCGTCCTCGGCCAGCCGTCGGCGTTCGCGGCGGCTGAGGGCCCGCATCCCCATCAGCCCGAGCAGCGCGGGCAGCAGGGTGATGGAGGCGGCGACGGTGAGCGCGACGGTCAGCGCGGCGGCGACCGCGACGCCGTTCAGGAAGCTCAGCCGCAGCACCAGCATGCCGAGCAGGGCCAGGCACACGGTCGCGCCCGCGAAGATCACCGCGCGGCCCGAGGTGGTCACCGCGCGCTGTGCGGCCTCGGCGACCGGCAGCCCCTGCCGCAGCCCCCGGCGGTGCCGGGTGACGATGAACAGGGCGTAGTCGATGCCGACGCCGAGCCCGATCAGCATGCCGAGCATGGGCGCGAAGTCGGCGACGTTCATGGCGTGGCCGAGCAGCCCGATCGCCGCGTACGCGGTGCCGACGCCGACGAGCGCGGTGGCGATCGGCAGCAGGGTCGCCGCGAGCGAGCCGAAGGCGAGGAAGAGGACGACGGCGGCCACGGCGACGCCGATGGCCTCGCTGAGATGGGCGGGCCCGGCCGTCTCGGTGAGCCCGGCGCCCGCGCCGCCCATCTCGATCTCCAGCCCGGGCACGGCGGCCGAGCGCGCGGTGTCCAGGACCCGGCGCACCTCGTCCTTGCCCAGGTCGGCGGCGGGTTCGCGGAAGACGACGGTGGCGTAGGCGGTGTGCTGGTCGGCGCTGATGCGGCTGGTGTCGTCGGTGCCGTACGGACCGGTGACGGAGACGACGCCGGGCAGGTCGGCGACGCGCCCCAGCGCCGCCGTCATCCGCCGCTCGACGTCCGCGGAGCGCACGCTTCCGGTCCGGTCGGCGGTGTGCCACACGATGGTGTCGGTGTCCCCGGCCCGGTCCGGGAACCGCTGCTCCAGCAGGTGCGAGACCGTGGAGGATTCGGTGCCGGGGATGTCGTAGTCGTTGGAGTACGCGGATCCGGCCACGGCCGCCGCGGTCGCGACCCCCGCGAAGGCGGCCAGCCACAGCACGATCACGACGGCGCTGCGTCTGATACACCATCGTGCGAGTGCGGCCATGGCCTGCTTTCCGGTCTGTGCACCAAGTGCGGCGTGATGTGCTTGTGACCAAAGCACTGTGCCAGCCGGAAAAGATCCTTTGTCCCCTTTGTGGGCTTCACCACATCCGGAGTGACTGCCTCCGATCACCGTCGGTTCAGACCCGCTCAGCCGCTGACCGAGGGGCGCCCGTTCTCGATGTGCCCGGTCAGGCGGCGGTGGAAGGAGGCGTCGCCCTCGGCCGACAGCACCAGGTCGTACCAGCCGCGGCCCTCCTTCGCCGAGAACTCCACGGCCTTCGTCGAGCCCGCCCGCACGCTCACCCTCAGCTGCCGCGCGTCCGCGTCCGCCACATAGGCGCGCGGGCGCACGGTGACCTCGATCGTGCGCTCCCCCTTGTTGGTGATGGCGAGCGTCAGCTGCCGACGGCGGCCGTCGATGCCGCCGCGCACCCGCAGCCCGGCCGCGGCGCCGTCGGCCGTGCCCCGGAACGCGCGGCGGAAGCCGTTCGGCCCGGTGACGACGAAGTCATACGCCCCGTCCCGCACCGGAACGTCCCAGGTGGACAGGGTGCCGGGCGCCAGGTCGCGGTGCTGGGGCGCCTCGTACTCGCCCGCGTACGGGAAGAGGATGGCGTGCGCGCTGCGCACCCCGGCGTTGGCGAGCGCCAGCCGCATCACCCCCGCCCGCGGCTCGAACACGCCGGACACCTCCGGCTGATACGGCAGCGGGCGGGCCGGGCGCCGGCCCTCCTCCTGCCGCGGCATCCGCTGGTCGGCGGGCGGCCGCGGCGTCCAGTGCTCGCGGTCCGCCGGGGGCGGCCCCGGGTGGCGCAGGGGCTGCGGGGCGGCGGCACTGCCGAAGGCGAAGGCGCCGGTCAGATCGCCGCACACGGTCCGACGCCACGCGGAGATGTTCGGCACCTCAATGCCCAGCCACTTCTCCAGGAAGCGGTTGGCAGAGGTGTGGTCGAACAGCTCGGAGCAGACATAGCCGCCGACCGTCCAGGGCGAGATCACCAGCATCGGCACCCGCATCCCCAGGCCCAGCGGCCGTCCCTGCCACCACTCCTCGGCCACGTCGGCGGGCGGGTTGGGCGGCACCACGTGGTCGAAGAAGCCGTCGTTCTCGTCGTAGGTGAGGAAGACCGCGGTCTTGCGCCACACCTCGGGGTGGGCGGCGAGCGCGTCCAGCACCGCGTACGTCACGGTGGCGCTGTGCGCGGGGGTGGAGACATCGGGGTGCTCGGAGTCCAGGGGGGAGGGCACCAGGTACGACACCGCGGGCAGCCGCCCGGCCGCCACGTCGGCGCGGAACGCCTCCTCGAAGCCGCCCTCCGGGGCCCGGCGCAAGCCCCGCTCGAACAGCCGCCGTTCGTCGTCCGTCAGCTGCTCCAGGCCCGCTTCCAGCCCGTCGAGGAGCCGTCGCCGCTCCGCGCCGGACGCTTCCCGCACCTTGGTGTAGAACGCGTTCGTGCTGGTGAAGCCCAGCCTGGCCAGCGCCTTGCGGGCCACGGCCTTGAACGGCCGGTAGAACTCGATGTTGTTGTCCTGGAAGTTGTCCCACTCCTGGTAGACCTTCCAGCTCACCCCGGCCCGCTCCAGCACCTCGGGGGTGGTGGTCCAGTCGTAGCCGGGGTGGGTGTCCTCCTCGTACGCCTCGTTGCCGACCGCGCGCCCACCGCCCGGTCCGGGCTCGTAGCCGGTGGTGCCGCTGACCCAGTAGTTCCGGTTGGGGCTGGTGGAGGAGTGGATGGCGGAGTGGTACGCGTCGCAGATGGTGAACGTGTCCGCCAGCTCGTAGTGGAACGGGATGTCCGCGCGGTCGAAGTGGACCATGGTGGCCGGGGACTTGGCGGCGATCCAGTTGTCCATCCAGCCGCCGTGCCACGCCTTCGCGCCGCCGTCCCACGAGTGGTCGAGCTGGCCCACGAACCGCAGGTCCTCGCGCTGCGCCTCGGCCGCCTCGCGCGCCCCGAACGGCAGGACGTGGCCGCCGCCCGGCTTCGGCTGTGCGAAGACGCTCTGCCCGCCGGGCAGGGTGACGGCGCCCGGGTCGGCATAGCCGCGGACGCCCCGGAGCGTGCCGAAGTAGTGATCGAAGGAACGGTTCTCCTGCATCAGCAGGACCACGTGCTCGATGGCGTCGAGACCGCCGGGCGGCGGGGTCGGGTACGCGGCGAGGGCGGCCTGGAGCGACGGCGGCAGCAGCGACCCCGCCGCGGCCGCGCCCGTCGCCCCGGCACCGAGTGCGACCAGCCTCCGGCGTGCGATGTCCGATGCCACCTGTGCCTCCCCTGTCCGTGTGCGTCCGCCCGGGAAGCTAACAAGGGCAGGTGGCCGGTGAACATCCGCGGCGTGACGGCGGCATGGCAGCCCGGCTCGGAGGTCGGCCGGGATCAGAGCAAAGCGGGATCAGCGCGCAGCCGGGCCCAGCGGAAAATGGCAGGCCACCGCGTGCCCCGGCGCGGCCGGTTCGGCGGGCATCGGCTCCTCGCGCGCAGAGGTCCCGGGCCTGCGGGCAGCGGGTGCAGAACCGGCAGCCGGAGGGCGGGTCGGCGGCGGACGGCGTCTCCCCGCCGAGCGGCGCCACCGAAGGCCGTACGCCCGCGCCGTCGCCCGGATCGACATGGTCCGCCGTGTCCAGCAGGCCACGGGTGTACGGGTGGAGGGGCGAGGCGAACACGTACGGGAACCCACGGATGTTAACCACCAAAGGCCCGCTGTGACAGCGTCTTCATTCGGCCAACGCATGCCACCGCATAGGGTGAGCGCGGACCGACCGGAAGCGAGGCAGCATGGCACCCACCACCTCCCGAGGCCGTCGCCTGCGGATCGGTATCGGCGGCATGCACATCGAGTCCAGCACCTTCAGCCCGCACCGCGCCGCCTACGACGACTTCCGGGTCACCCGCGGCGACGAGCTGCTGGCCCGCTACGGCTGGACCCGTCCGGACGGCGACCTCGCCGACCTCGTCGAATGGGTGCCGCTGGTGCATGCCGTCTCGCTCCCCGGCGGGCCCGTCGACCCCGCCACGTACGCCCGTATCAAGGCCGAACTCACCGACCGCATCCGCGCGGCCGGTCCCCTCGACGGGCTGGTGTACGACATCCACGGCGCGATGAGCGTCGTCGGCCTGGAGGACGCCGAGGGCGACCTCACCGACGCCGTACGGGAGGCCATCGGGCCCGACGCGATGATCTCCGCCGCCATGGATCTGCACGGCAACGTCTCACGCCGCTTCGCCGACCGCCTCGACCTGCTCACCGCGCACCGGCTCGCCCCGCACGAGGACGCGTGGGAGACGCGCGAACGCGCCGCCCGCAAACTCGTCGAACGCCTCGTCTCCGGCAAGGGCCGCCCCCACGTGGCCTGGGTGCAGATCCCGGTGCTGCTGCCCGGCGAGAAGACCAGCACCCGGCTGGAGCCCGCCACCTCGCTCTACGGGCGGCTGGCCGCCGTCGAGGCGCTGGACGGCGTCGTGGACGCGGCCATCTGGGTCGGCTACGCCTGGGCCGACGAACCGCGCTGCCGGGCCACCGTGGTCGTCACCGGCGACGACCCCGCGCTCGTCGTCGACCAAGCGCGGTCGCTGGCCCGCGAGTACTGGGAGGTGCGGCGCGACTTCGCCTTCGTCGGCCCCACCGGCAGCGCCGACGCCTGCATCGCCGACGCCCTCGCCTCGCCCGACCGCCCCTTCCTCATCAGCGACTCCGGCGACAACCCGACGGCGGGCGGGGCCGGTGACCTCGCGTACATGCTGCGCCGCCTGCTCGCCCACGACGACCTGGCCGCCGGTCGTGCCACCGCCCTCCACTCCGGCATCACCGACCCGGCGGCGGTCGCCCGGTGCGTGGCCGCTGGGCGCGGTGCGACGGTCGCGGTTGCGGTCGGCGGCCACTTCAGCGGTGCCGCGGCGCACGGCGGCCCGTACGACCTCGTCGGCGAGGTGGTCTCTTTGCGGCGGGACGACGAGGTGGGCGGCGACCTCGCGGCGGTGCGGTGCGGTGGGGTGACCGTGATCCTGACCAGTCGGCGGAAGCCGTTCCATCGGCTGGCCGACTTCGGGGAGCTGGATCCGCGGACGTACGACCTGGTCGTGGTGAAGATCGGCTACCTGGAGCCGGAGCTGTACGAGATGGCGGCGGACTGGCGCCTCGCGCTGACCCCGGGGGGCGTCGACCAGGACCTCCTGCGGCTCGGCCATCGGCGGGTGGTGCGCCCGCTGTACCCGTTCGATACGGAGATGCCGGAACCGGACCTGACGCCGATCCTGCTGTAGCGCCTGCGGCGGCTGTGTTCCCCACCCCGCCCCTTCCCGAAACCGGGGCTCCGCCCCGGACCCCGCTCCTCAAACGCCGGAGGGGCTGGGATATCCCGGCCGGGGCTGGATATTGGACCCGTTGTGGGCCATCGTTCCGCGGAGGGGGCACCTCCCAGCGGTAGCTGGGGGAGGAACGGGTGGGCACAACCCGGCCACCGGGCCGCACCCGGCAACGAAACCCGAGGGGCACCGGCGCAGCCCGCACCCACCCACCGGGCCGCGCCCCGCTACGAAGCCCAAAACACGACGGCGGCGGGGTGCGGCCCCGCACCCCGCCGCCGACCGCATCCAGCGGAAAGCGCCTCAGCCCTCGACGCCCAGCTTCTCCAGGATCAGCTCGCGCACGCGCGCCGCGTCCGCCTGGCCGCGGGTGGCCTTCATGACGGCACCGACCAGCGCACCGGCCGCCGCGACCTTGCCGCCGCGGATCTTGTCGGCGATGGCCGCGTTACCGGCGATCGCCTCGTCCACGGCCGTCCCCAACGCCCCCTCGTCCGAGACGACCTTCAGGCCGCGGGCGGCCACGACCTGATCGGGGTCGCCCTCACCCGCCAGCACGCCCTCAATCGTCTGGCGGGCCAGCTTGTCGTTGAGGGAGCCCTCGTCGACCAGGGCGCACACCCGGGCGACCTGGACGGGGGTGATGGGGAGGGCGGCGAGCTCGACGCCCTCCTCGTTGGCGCGGCGGGCCAGCTCGCCCATCCACCACTTGCGCGCAGCACCCGCATCCGCACCCGCGTCGATCGTCGCGGTGATCAGCTCAATGGCACCCGCGTTGAGGACGGACTGCATCTCGTGCTGCGAGATGCCCCACTCCTCCCGCAGCCGGGTGCGCCGCACCCGCGGCAGCTCCGGAAGCGTGGCGCGCAGCTGCTCGACCCACTCGCGCGACGGCGCGACGGGCACGAGGTCGGGCTCGGGGAAGTACCGGTAGTCCTCGGCCTCCTCCTTGACCCGGCCGGACGTCGTGGAGCCGTCCTCCTCGTGGAAGTGACGGGTCTCCTGGATGATCGTCCCGCCATCGCTCAGCACCGCCGCGTGGCGCTGGATCTCGAAGCGGGCGGCGCGCTCGACGGACCGCAGCGAGTTGACGTTCTTCGTCTCGGAGCGGGTGCCGAACTTGTCGGCGCCGTGCGGCCGCAGCGACAGGTTCACGTCGCACCGCATCTGGCCCATCTCCATGCGCGCCTCGGAGACCCCGAGCGCCTTGATGAGCTCGCGCAGCTCGGCGACGTACGCCCGGGCGACCTCGGGGGCCTTCTCCCCGGCTCCGACGATCGGCTTGGTGACGATCTCGATGAGCGGGATCCCGGCCCGGTTGTAGTCCAGGAGGGAGTGCGAGGCGCCGTGGATGCGGCCCGTCGCGCCACCCACGTGGGTGGACTTGCCGGTGTCCTCCTCCATGTGGGCGCGCTCGATCTCGACGCGGAAGATCTCGCCGTCGACCTCGACGTCCAGATAGCCGTTGAAGGCGATCGGCTCGTCGTACTGCGAGGTCTGGAAGTTCTTCGGCATGTCCGGATAGAAGTAGTTCTTCCGGGCGAAGCGGCACCATTCGGCGATCTCGCAGTTCAGCGCGAGACCGATCTTGATGGCGGACTCGACGCCGGTCGCGTTGACGACGGGCAGCGAGCCGGGCAGGCCGAGGCAGGTGGGGCAGGTCTGCGAGTTGGCGTCGGCGCCCAGCGACGTCGAACACCCGCAGAACATCTTGGTCTTGGTGCCGAGTTCGACATGGACCTCGAGCCCCATCACGGGCTCGTAGGCGGCCAGGGCGTCCTCGTACGACACCAGTTCAGTGACGGTCACGGAAAACTAACCTCTCAACCCGCGAGGACGTCGTCGTCGCCCATGCGCTTCAGCTCGCGGACGAGCAGGGCGACGCCAGTGGCGATGGCGGCGGCGGAGACCACCGCGTCGGCCAGCTGGAGCTTGTCGTTCTCGAAGCGGGCCTTCTTGGCCTGCTTGATCACGCTGACCGCGCCGAACAGCGAGGTCGCGATGGACAGGTAGGTGCCGGGCTTGGACTTCTTGAAGCCCTTGGCCTTCTTGATCGCGCTCATAGCGACGGTGCCTCCTCGATCAGCGGGTGGCCCCACCGTTCGGTGAGCGCGGCCTCGACCGCGGCACCGACCCGGTAGAGCCGGTCGTCGGCCATGGCGGGAGCGATGATCTGCAATCCGACCGGCAGACCGTCCTCCGGCGCCAGACCGCAGGGCAGTGACATGGCCGCGTTCCCCGCCAGGTTCGCCGGAATCGTGCACAGGTCGGCGAGGTACATCGCCATCGGGTCGTCGGCGCGCTCGCCGATCGGGAACGCGGTGGTCGGCGTGGTCGGCGAGACCAGGACGTCGACCTGCTCGAAGGCCTTCTCGAAGTCCCGGGTGATCAGGGTGCGGACCTTCTGCGCCGAGCCGTAGTACGCGTCGTAGTAGCCGGAGCTGAGCGCGTACGTACCGAGCATGATCCGGCGCTTGACCTCCGCGCCGAAGCCTTCGGCGCGGGTGAGTGCGGTGACGTCCTCGGCGGACTTCGTGCCGTCGTCGCCCACCCGCAGGCCGTAGCGCATGGCGTCGAAGCGGGCCAGGTTGGACGAGCACTCCGACGGCGCGATCAGGTAGTACGCGGCGAGCGCCTTGTCGAAGGACGGGCAGGAGATCTCCACGACCTCGGCGCCCAGCTCGCGCAGCAGCTCCACCGACTCCTCGAAGCGCTGCATGACGCCGACCTGGTAGCCCTCGCCCGCGAACTCCTTGACCACGCCGACGCGCATCCCCTGGACGCTGCCGTTGCGGGCGGCCTCGACGACCGCCGGAACGGGAGCGTCGATGGAGGTCGAGTCGAGCGGGTCGTGCCCGGCGATCACCCCGTGCAGCAGCGCCGCGTCCAGCACGGTACGGGCGCAGGGGCCGCCCTGGTCGAGCGAGGACGAGAAGGCGACCATGCCGTACCGGGAGACGGCCCCGTACGTCGGCTTGACGCCGACCGTGCCGGTGACGGCGGCGGGCTGGCGGATGGAGCCGCCGGTGTCGGTGCCGATGGCCAGCGGGGCCTGGAACGACGCGAGGGAGGCGGCGGAGCCGCCTCCGGAGCCGCCGGGGATGCGGGTGAGGTCCCACGGGTTGCCGGTGGGCCCGTACGCGCTGTTCTCGGTCGAGGACCCCATGGCGAACTCGTCCATGTTGGTCTTGCCGAGGACGATCACGTCCGCGTCCCGCAGCCGCTGGGTCAGCGTCGCGTCGTACGGCGGAATCCACCCTTCGAGGATCTTGGAACCGACGGTGGTCGGGATCCCCTTGGTGGTGAAGATGTCCTTGAGCGCGAGCGGAACCCCGGCCAGCGGGCCCAGCTCCTCGCCGCGCGCCCGCTTCTCGTCGACGGCGCGGGCCTGCGCGAGCGCGCCCTCGCGGTCCACGTGCAGGAAGGCGTGCACCTTCTCGTCGACGGCCTCGATACGGGCCAGATGGGCTTCGGTGACCTCGACGGCGGTCAGCTCGCCGGAAGCGACCTTGGCGGCGATCTCCGCGGCGGTGAGCCTGATCAGATCGGTCATGCGGGTCAGTCCTCCCCCAGGATCTGCGGCACCTTGAAACGCTGCTGCTCCTGGGCCGGGGCGCCGGACAGCGCCTGGTCCGGGGTCAGCGACGGACGGACCTCGTCCGGCCGCATGACGTTGGTCAGGGGCAGCGGGTGGGAGGTCGGCGGTACGTCTTGGTCGGCGACCTCGGAGACGCGGGCCACCGCGCCGATGATGTCGTCCAGCTGTCCGGCGAAGTGATCCAGCTCTTCGGCCTTCAGCTCCAGACGCGCCAGCCGTGCGAGGTGGGCAACCTCCTCGCGCGTGATGCCAGGCATGCAGCGATCCTCAGGGTGAGTGTGAAGTGTTTTCCGGGCCCAATCCTATGGCGCCGCCACCACCCCGCGCGAAACGCTTAGCGGTGCCGCGCTGCTTCTCCTGGGGTTTCGCTGCCGGGTGCGGGCCGGTGGGTGGGTTGTGCCAACCCGTTCCTCCCCCAGCTACCGCTGGGAGGTGCCCCCGGGGAACGATTGCCCACAACCGGTTACGTCACCGGCTGATCGGCGTCCTTCTCCGCAGGAGCGTCCGTGGACTCCTCGCGCCGCCACCCGCTCTCCCCCCGGGCCCGCAGCCACGCCGTCGTCTCCTCCGGAGGCATCGCGGCGGCGACCAGCCACCCCTGCACCGCGTCACAGCCCAGATCCCGCAGCCGCTCCCACGTCTCGTCGTCCTCGACACCCTCCGCCACGACGAGCAGCCCCAGCGAATGCGCGAGATCGACCGTGCAGCGCACGATCTCCGCGTCCTCGTTGTCCACGGCGAGCCGGGCCACGAACGAGCGGTCGATCTTCAGCTCGCTCACCGGCAGCCGCCGCAGGTGGACCAGGGACGAATACCCGGTGCCGAAGTCGTCCAGGGACATCTTCACCCCGTGCCCGGTGAGCCCGGCGAGGGTGTCGGCGGCCCGCTGCGGGTCCTCCAGCAGCACGTGCTCCGTTATCTCCAGCTGGAGCGCCCCGGCCGGGACCCCGTGCCGGGCGAGACGACCGGCGACGGCTCCGGCGAAGCCGGGGGTGTGCACATCGCGCGGCGAGACGTTGACGGCGACCGGCACCTCGAGACCGTCGGCGCGCCAGCGCGCGACCTGGCCGAGCGCGGTCTCCAGGACGTACTCGGTGAGCCGGGGCATCAGCCCGGAGCTCTCGGCCATGGAGATGAACTCGTCCGGCGGCACCTTCCCCCGGTCCGGATGCACCCAGCGGACCAGGGCCTCCAGCCCGGCGACATGGCCGTCGAAGCCGACCTTGGGCTGGTAGTGCAGCTCGACGTCGCCCGCGTCCAGTGCGCGCCGCAGATCGCCGAGCAGGCCGAGCCGGTCGGGGGTGTTGCCGTCGCGGCGCGCCTCGTACAGCTCGACGCCGCTGCGGTCCCGCTTCGCCTGGTACATGGCGACGTCCGCGCGGCGCAGCAGCCCCTCGGCGTCGAGCGCGTGGTCGGGGTAGACGGCGACCCCGGCGCTGGCCTCCAGCACCAGGGTCAGCCCGTCCAGGTCGAGCGGGGAGCCGAGGTCGCCGACGAGGACGCGGGCGCTGCGCTGGGCGGCGGTGAGCGAGTCGGTGGTGGGCAGCAGTACGGCGAACTCGTCGCCGCCGAGCCGCGCGACCTCGGCCCCGCGGGGCAGCGCCAGCCGCAGCCGCTCGGCGATCTGGAGCAGCAGCCGGTCGCCCGCCAGGTGGCCGAGGGTGTCGTTGACCGAACGGAAGCGGTCGAGGTCCAGCAGGACGAGCGCGGTGCGGGACCCGGCCCGCTCGGCCTCGTCCAGCGCGGTCCAGGTGCGCTCCAGCAGCCATTGGCGGTTGGGCAGCCCGGTGAGCGGGTCGCGCAACTGCTCCTCGGCCCGCACGCGGGCGATCCACAGCGTGGAGTCGAGGGCGACCAGCGGCACCGCGAACAGCGGGAGCAGCAGCGGGGTGTCCCCGGCGACGACGACGATGAGCGGGGCGATGCCGAGCAGGGCGATGCCGACGAGGGCCTGCCGGAAGAGGGCGGTGCGGGCGACGGTGGGGAGTCCTGCGCCGGGTGGGGCGAGGGAGTACCACAGCAGGGCGCGGGTCACCGTGAGGTAGACGAAGGCGGCGAGGACCGTCTGCGGGATGGCGGAAGCGTGCCAGGTGTCGGTGTGCCAGGGCTGTTCGACGGAGGGAGTGGTGCCGAAGGCGGCGAGGACGAGGGCGGCCGCGCCGACGCCGAGGATGTCGACCGCGCCGTGCAGGGCCGCCTGCCGCCAGCGGTGCCGTCGGGCGGCGCCGACCAGGACCACCACGGCGAGGCTGACGAACATGGCGGGCATCCAGCCGTAGAGCAGCAGCGCGGCCAGGGTTAACGCGGCGCCAGATCCGGTGCCGCCCCACCAGCGGTCCCGGCCGAGGGCGACCAGATGGCCGACGATGATTCCGGTGAGGACCGCGAGCGACCAGCCCACGGTGCCGTCGGGAAAGAGCGCATGGCCCGCGTCGAGCACTCGGAATACTCCGATGCCGAGTGCGAAAGCGGCCATGGCGACCGCGGCGGCGGGCAACGCGGGCAGCAGAACCCGGCGCAGCCGCGACGCCGGTGCGGCGCTTTCGGTCGGTTTCATACCCGTCCCTCTCACAGCCGGCGGTGCCAGCGCCACGGCAGGCGCACACCTCAACAGTAGGCGGCAGAAGGGCATGGTGGGCGGCGATCGGCAGCGGTTGCCCGAATGCCGCCCGACGATCCATAACCTTCTGGTATGCGCTGTAAGGGTGATGCCCGCTGGCTGTGCCCGGGAAGTGCTCCCAGTCGTATTCCGGCCAGCTTTGCGGGGTCATCGCACCGAAGATGGCCGGACTACTGCGCCGGACGGGTGACTTGACTACTCCTCGTAAGCTCCTCGCGCGCTCATCGACTACTCCCGGACCACTCCCCCTACTTCACGGACTACCTACTCCTCCGTCCCCTCCGCGGACTCCTCCGGAGGCGTTACGGCGACCTCGCGGGCGGCGTCGGGGCCCTGTTCGAGGAGGACGGCAAATCCGTCGTCATCGAGCACGGGGACCTTCAACTGCATGGCCTTGTCGTACTTCGATCCGGGATTGTCGCCGACGACTACGAAATCAGTCTTTTTCGAAACAGAGCCGGTGACTTTCGCACCACGGTTCTGTAGCGCCTCCTTGGCACCGTCCCGGGTGTGCGATTCCAGCGTGCCCGTGACCACCACGGTCAGCCCCTTGAGCGGCAGCGGGCCCTCGTCCTCGCCCGCCTCCTCCTCCAGCCGCACCCCGGCGCGCCGCCACTTCTCCACGATCTCGCGGTGCCAGTCGACGGCGAACCACTGCTTCACCGAGGCGGCGATGATTCCGCCGACGCCCTCGGTCGCCGCCAGCTCCTCCTCGTCGGCCTCGGCGATCCGGTCCAGCGAACGGAATTCCCGGGCCAGCGCCGCGGCCGCGACCGGGCCGACATGACGGATCGAAAGGCCGGTGATGATCCGGGCCAGCGGGCGCTGCTTGGCGGCCTCGATATTGGCCAGCATCGCCAGGGCGTTCTTCTTCGCCTCGCCCTTCTGGGTGGCGAAGAAGGTGACGACCTTCTCCTCCCCCGACTCCGGATCGCGCTTGGGCAGCCCGCTGTCCGGGTCCATGACATACGAACGGATGGGCAACAGTTGTTCGATCTTCAGATCGAACAGATCGCCCTCGTCCCTCAGCGGCGGCTCGGCGGGCTCCAGCGGCTGGGTGAGGGCGGCCGCGGCGACATAACCGAGGTTCTCGATGTCCAGGGATTTCCGCCCCGCGAGATAGAAAATCCGCTCGCGCAGCTGCGCCGGGCAGGACCGGCTGTTGGGACACCGCAGATCGACATCGCCCTCCTTGGCGGGCTGGAGCGGGGTCCCGCACTCCGGGCACTCGGCGGGCATCACGAATTCGCGCTCGCTGCCGTCCCGCAGATCGGCGACCGGACCCAGGATCTCCGGAATGACATCGCCCGCTTTACGCAACACGACGGTGTCACCGATCAGCACACCTTTGGCCTTGACTACGTCCTGGTTGTGCAGTGTCGCGAATTCGACCTCCGATCCCGCGACTGTGATCGGTTCAACCACCGCATAAGGCGTCACCCGCCCCGTGCGCCCCACACCCACCCGGATGTCGACCAGCTTGGTGTTGACCTCCTCGGGCGGGAACTTCCAGGCGATCGCCCAGCGCGGCGCCCGCGAGGTGGAGCCGAGCCGCCCCTGCAACGGGATCTCGTCCAGCTTGATGACCGCGCCGTCGATCTCGTGCTCCACCGAGTGCCGACGCTCGCCGTCCCCGTAGTGCGCGATGTACTCCCGCACGCCCTCGATCGAGTCCACCACCTTGAAGTGGGCGGCGGTCGGCAGCCCCCACTCGTGCAGCAGCTCGTACGCCTGCGACAGCCGGTCGATGGCGAAGCCCTCGCGCGCGCCGATCCCGTGGACCACCATGTCCAGCGGACGGCTGGCGGTGATCTTCGGGTCCTTCTGGCGCAGCGAACCCGCCGCCGCGTTCCTCGGGTTGGCGAACGGCGGCTTCTCCGCCTCCACCAGCCGCGCGTTCAGCTCCTCGAACGCCTTGCGGGGCAGGAAGACCTCGCCGCGCACCTCCACCAGCGCCGGGACGCGGTCGCCCGTCAGCCGGTTGGGGATCTTGGCGATGGTGCGCACGTTGGGGGTGATGTCCTCGCCGGTGCGCCCGTCTCCACGGGTCGCGGCACGCGTCAGCCGCCCGTGCTCATAGGTGAGGTTGACCGCGAGACCGTCCACCTTCAGCTCGCACAGGAAGTGGTACGCGCCGGTGCCCAGCTCCTTGGCGATGCGGTCGGCCCAGGTCCCGAGCTCGTCGTCGTCGAACGCGTTGTCCAGGCTGAGCATCCGCTCCCGGTGCGCGACCTCGGTGAACTCCGTCTCGTACGCCCCCGCGACCTTCTGGGTGGGCGAATCGGGGGTCCGCAGCTCGGGGTGCTCCTCCTCCAGCGCCTCCAGCCTGCGCAGGAGCCTGTCGAACTCCGCGTCGCTGACGATCGGGGCGTCCTTCACGTAGTACCGGAAGCGGTGCTCCTCGACCTGCTCAGCGAGCTTGGCGTGCTCATCCCGTGCCTCCGTGGGCACCGTCGACTGCTGTTCGCCGGCCACCGTGTCGTCCTCCCGTCACTCAGGGTTGTCCGCGAGCGATCTCGCCGCCCGGACACAGTGGGCCAGCGCGGCGCGCGCGTACGCGGGCGAAGCGCCCGCGAGCCCGCACGACGGCGTGATCACCACGGACTCCGCGAGAGTCCCCGGTGACAGCCCCAGCCTGCGCCACAGCGTCCTGACACCCCTGACGCTACCGGCAGGGTCCGACAACGGGGCGTCGCTGCCGGGGACGGCGCCGATGAACAGCGACGTCCCGCCTTCCACGGCCTCCCCGATCGCCTCCTCCTCACGCTCCGTGAGCAGCGAGAAATCGAACGAGACCCCGCTCGCCCCCGCGCGCCGCAGCAGCCCGAACGGCACGTTCGGCGCGCACGAGTGCACCACCACCGGCGCCTGCGCCGCCGCCACCAGATCCCGCAGCGCGCCTTCCACCACGCCCCGGTCCACCGCGGCATGGGTGCGGTAGCCGCTGGCGGTACGGACGGTTCCGGTCAGCACCGCCGTCAGCGACGGCTCGTCCAGCTGGAGCGCCACCTCGGCGCCGGGCACCCGGCGGCGCACCTCCGCCAGGTGGGCGCGCACGCCCTCGACCAGCGAGGCCGTCAGATCGCGGCAGGCACCCGGGTCGCTCAGCGCGACCTCCCCGTTCCGCAGCTCCAGGCCCGCGGCCAGCGTCCACGGCCCGACGGCCGACACCTTGAGCGCCCCGCGGTGGCCCTGGGTGAACTCCTCCAGCGCGTCCAGGTCCTCCCCGAGCCAGGACCGCGCCCGCCGGGTGTCCCGCCCCGGCCGGTCGCTGATCCGCCAGCCGCTCGGCTCCACATGGGCGTACACCTCGACGAGCATCCCGGCGGTCCGCCCGATCATGTCCGCACCGGGCCCCCGTACGGGCAGCTCCGGCAGATACGGCAGCGCCTCCAGCGACCCGGTGACGGTCTTCGCGGCCTCCCGCGCGTCGTCGCCCGGCATCGACCCGACCCCGGTCGCGGCCGCCGCGCCCCAGCTGTGCTTGTTGGTCTTCTCGCTCACCCCGAAAGCCTATGGGGTGACGGGCGTCAGCCGCGGGGGCGGACCTGGAGGTCGGTGATCTCGGCGTCGCGCGGCAGGTCGAGGGCGGTGAGGACGGTCGTCGCGACGGTCTCCGGGGCGATCCAGCGCTCCGCGTCGTACTCCTTGCCCTCCTGCTGATGCACCTTCACCTGCATCGGCGTCGCCGTGCGGCCCGGGTAGACGGTCGTCACCCGCACGCCGTTTCCGCTCTCCTCCCAGCGCAGCGCGTCCGCGAGGGCCTTCAGTCCGTGCTTGCTGGCCGCGTACGCGCCCCACTGGGCGTTGGCGCGCAGGCCCGCGCCGGAGTTGACGAAGACGACGTGGCCCTGCCCCAACCGGAGCTGCGGCAGGAGCAGCCGGGTCAGCTCGGCGGGGGCGACGAGGTTGGCGGCGAGCTGCCGGTTCCACGCCTTGGGGGTCAGCTCGCCGATCTCGCCGAGGTCGACCACGCCCGCGATGTGCAGCAGCGAGTCCAGCCGGTCGGGCAGCGACTGGTGGCTCAGCGCCCACGACAGCTTCTCCGGGTCCGCCAGGTCACCGACGACCGTACGCGCCCCCGAGAACCGCCCGGCCAGCTCCTTCGCCCGCCCGGCGTCCCGCGCCAGCAGCCACAGCTCGTCGCCCCGCTCGGCCAGCCGGTCGGCGACCGCCGTGCCGATGCCCGAACCTGCCCCAGTGATCAGATGCGTTCCCATGCCCCCAGCTTGCCGCACCTTCCGCGGCCACAGGGAATCGCGTCAGCCCGCGAGCAGGCTGTCCAGTTCGGCCGCGAACAGCTCGGCGGGGTCGAGGCCCATCCCGGTGAAGTGGCCCGCGAGTTCCAGGGACAGCACGCCGTGCAGCCGGGTCCAGAAGGTCAGGGCCCGGCGGAGCGCCGCGGGCGGGGCGGGATGGGGTTCGGCCCACTGGCGGTGCTCTTCGAGATGGGCATCGAGCCGTGTCGCGGGGGCGTCCGTCGGCACCGCGGCGAAGGCGTCGAGCAGGACCGCCATGATCTCGGACGCGATCGTGGTGATGTCGTCGGGCGCGTGGTATCCGGGGACGGGCGTGCCGTAGACGAGGAAGTACCGCTGGGGATCGGCCAGGGCCCAGGCGCGCCAGGCGCGCGCCAGCGCGGTCACGTCGGCGCCGGGCTCGGCCGCCGCCGCCTGGACGGTGTCGGCGAGGCTTCGGTAGGCGTCCCTGATGAGGGCGGTGATCAGCTCGTCCCGCCCGGCGAAGTACCGGTAGAGCGCGGGTCCGCTCATGCCCATGTGCTTGGCGATCGCGTTGAGGGAGAGCGCGGACGCCCCCGCCGTGGCGATCTGCTCCCACGCGCGCTCCTTGATCTCCGCGCGCACCTGGGCGCGGTAGCGCTCGCGCGGGGTCCCTGCACCCGGTTCCGCCATAGGTCTGCCGCCCTCCTGCGCCACTACACCCTCAAGATTGAGTTTGACGTTATCACGAAGGTTATTGACACCCCGATTCGCGCCGCATTAGAACTTCTTACGACAACGAGAGCACATAACCGCAAAGGGAGAGACCTCATGCCGAGCATGCGCCCGTTAGCGTTCGCGATCCCGCTCGCCGTTGCCGCCACCCTCGGGATGGCCGCCCCGTCCGCCCAGGCCACCCCCGGCGGTACGTCCACGTGCCGTGGACAAGGCGTCGACCCCGCCGCGCAGATCCGCTACCGGACCGACACCGTGATCAAGGCGCCGCTGAGCACCATCTGGAAGCTCCAGACCGACGTGGAGCGCTGGCCCGCCTGGCAGGCGCCCGTCCTCACCATGAGGCGCCTCGACTCGGGCCCCCTGCGGAGGGGTTCGCAGTTCCGGTGGACCACCCCGGCGCAGGCCACCCCCACCACGCCCGAAACCACCCTGACCATCACCTCGACCGTCCGCCAACTCCGGCACGGCGACTGCATCCTGTGGAAGGGACCCGCGATCGGCGACGGGCTGCGCATCGACGAGGGCGTCCACCTGTGGACGTTCACCAAGGTCAAGGGCGGTGTACGCGTCCACACCGAGGAGACGTGGACCGGCGACCAGGTCGAAGGCGATGTCCCCACCGCGACCGAGGCCCTCGGCAGGGGTCTCGAACAGTGGCTGCGCGACCTGAAAGCCGCCGCCGAGGCCCGCGGGCGTCAGTGAGGGCGGATCAGACCGCCTCCAGGTACGTCATCAATCGTCTTCGCCGTCGATCTCCAGCGCGGCGAGCAGCCGCCACACGTCGGAGGACGGGTCACGCTTGAGGGGATCGCACCCGCCAGCATGGCCGCTGTACTTCGTCCATTCCTCGTAGGAGTGGGACTTCGTCACATCGAGGGGGCCGTTCTCGTCGGAGACCTTGGCCTTGCACTGCCCGTACGGGCAGGCGTTCACCAACTTGCGGGCGTTGCGTATGGCGCTCTTCACCCGGCCTCGGCCCAGCAGTGACTCCGCCCGCTGTCCGTCGAGGCCCTTGCCCCGTTCGCCGGAAGCGCGGTCGTACTCCTCGAAGCCCTTGGCGTCCTTGTGCTGGCGGAGCTGCTTCTTGATCTCACCGTCGAGTCCGCTCTCCGGGCTGGTCCACGGCTTGAAGTGGAGCAGCAGCCACAGTTCGAAGGACGGGTGGGACAGGGCCACCTGCACGCCGTTCTCGGCGGCCTTGCGCATAGCCCGCGGGATCTCGGCGTCACGGCTGTCCGCGGCGTCCCGATCGAAGAGCACCCACTTCTCGTCGTGCGGCCCGGCCTCTTCCAACACTCTGTCGACGGTCGCCATAGGCCGGAGACCGCCGGCCGCTCCTATCAGGACAAGCCTGAAGGAAGACTTGCCCTCACGGGTGCGGTAGGTGCGTTCCAGCAGATGAAGGTAGTCCTTTTCGGTCTTCTCGCCCTCGTGCGCTACGTAGACAACCCGCTGAGCTCTGTTTCCGTACGCACCGACCGCCCCACGAGGCGACCGGGGAGACTCCCCCTTCACGCCGCCGCTTACGCCGCCCGCCGTTGTCCTGTTGTCCTCTCCGCCCCCTGCTCACGCTGTCGCCCTCAGCTCCTCTTCCACTCTCGCCAGCTCGTTCGCGATCTCTCCGGTGATGAGCTGAGGAATCCCCCCGTAGTGACCCCGGAGGTAACGGCGTTCAAGAGGCTCTTCCTTGCGGGCCTTCGCCGCGGTCAGCGGATACAGCTCGGTCTCCCCGCCCCGGCTCTTGACCGTGATCCACACCTGATCCCGGTCGAGCGGGCGCTGGGCGGTCGCGTTGCCGAGCAGGGTCGCGTCATGGGTGGTGAAGATGAGCTGGGCGGCCAGTGGATTGGCCTGCCCGTCGTGGAAGAGACGGATCACCTCCGCCGCGAGCAGCGGGTGCAGGCTGGAGTCCAGTTCATCGACCAGGAGCGAGCCACCACGGTCCAGGGTGTACAAGAGCGGGCCGAGGAAAGCGAACCAGGCATGGGTGCCCCGGGATTCCTGACCCCAGAAGTCCAAGGGAATGCTGCCACCGCCAGGGGCCCGGTGCAGCAGGCGCACTTCACCGCTCTCGGGGTCGTGGTCCATCCCGGTAATGCCGAGGTCCGCCACGGCGAGCAATCTCGTCAGCCGTTCCCGCAGCCTCTTCCCCTCCACGTCGGAGCGGCCGAGCTGTCTGCGGGTCCAGTGGGTGCGGTCCTCAGTGTCGCCCGACCACAGGTTGTCGACGAA
Source organism: Streptomyces sp. BRA346 (assembly GCF_052851135.1). Classification (NCBI taxonomy): domain Bacteria; kingdom Bacillati; phylum Actinomycetota; class Actinomycetes; order Kitasatosporales; family Streptomycetaceae; genus Streptomyces; species Streptomyces sp. BRA346. Next base: position 52,582 of record NZ_JAIWIH010000018.1, read on the forward strand.
CCAGCGATGAACGGCGGAGAGCTGCGGATGGTTGAGGGTGGCCGCGACCGTGAGGAAGAGGGCGTTGGGCCTGGTAAGGGCCGTGGCTTCATCCTTACGGCCGCGGAGCCCGCTGCCGGGGAAATTGAACTCGCCACCCTCGTCCTCCGACCTCCCGGCCTCCCGGTCGAACCAAATCTGGCGACGCCCGGAGGGATAGGCGTGGAGCCATTCCGCTTCTACTCGCTGGTCGGACACCTCGAACCCGTAGGTATAACGGGTCTGGGCGCGGCCCAGGAGCAGCTCGACCTCGAAGAGACTGGTTTCCTCGCGGGCCGCGGGGTCGAGCGCGAACGGCTCGCGGGGAACGGCATCCGGCTCCTTGCCCCAGTCGGCGAAGGACGCGAGTACGGCCGTTCTCATGAATCGCAGGGCCTCCAGCGCGTTCGACTTGCCCGAAGCGTTGGAGCCGAAGATCCCGATCGCAGGCAGCACGGACACAGGCTTGCCCTCGAACCGGGCGCTCGTCTCTCGGCCCGTACCGTCGTTGAACTCGGTCGCCACCAGCGACAGCTCTTGCTCGTCGCGGATCGACCGGTGATTGGCCACCCGGAAGCTGAGCAGCACGGCATCCTCCTCGTGAGGCGGTGCCCAGATCGCCGCCTTATGCTCTCTGATGCGGAAAACCCACATGAGACAGCCTATGACGCGGCTACTGGATGTGTCAGCACAAGCCTCCACACCGTTCTCCGCGAAGTGGACGAGGTCGCTGAGCGGGCACGGCAGGAAGCCCTCCGCTTCCATCCGCTGGAACTGCTGCTTCAGCCCGTCGTAGAACCGTTCCTAAAGACTGAGCGGGAGTGAGTCCTGATGCCAGGCTCCATGCTCAGCCGCGTGCCCCGAACGGTGTTGGGCATGCTGGTCGCCCGCGTTCGCTCCGCTGCCGGGCGGCACGAATCGTGTCCGTGGTCCGGGAAGGCGGGGGCGGGGTCCCTCGCGCCGTCGGGTCTCCGGTCGGGCCTGGGCAGTCCGATGCCCCGCACGATCGCTCTGGTCGTGCGGGGGCGGTGCCGTCCGTCGCCGGATCGGGTGTCCGAGGGCGCGTCGCCCGATCGCGATGCTGGCCGCATCGTGCCGGGAAACCTTGCGGTTGCTCGTGGTCAGGGGCTGTCGCGATGTTCTGCTCGGCGGCCATCGCCACCAGCCGCGCCTTCAGTCTCGCGGCGGGAAAACGGGAGATCAGACGGCAGAAGCGCTTGTTACGGCCGTACTTCTCCCGGCACCGGCCGTCGGTGAAGTCCAGGTCCTCGACCGCGATCGCCCCCGCCCCGGCGGCGCGGGTGTGGTGCAGCAGCCGGGTCAGGGCGTGCCGGATCTGGGCGTCCCGGTGCTGGGCGCCCCCCGACAGGTCGTAGACGAAGCGGCGGGGTTCGCCCATCGGGTTGCCGTGGGTGTCCAGGCGCCAGGCGGCCAGGTGATCGTCGTTCATGTCGACGGCGACCACACCCCGGGCGAGCGCGGCTTCCAGTGGAAGGACGGGGGCGGGGGTGCGCTGCCAGGAGGCGGTCACATACCAGCGCCCCCGGGCGACGTCGTGGTGGATGCGGTAGGCCACCGCCCGGTTCGCGGTGATGCGGTCCCGCCACTCCTCACTCCGGTGGTGGAACGCCACCGTGGCGTCCAGCACGTACCGGCCGTGCGGTGCGTTGGCCAGGCGGACCAACGCGGCGGGGAGTCTGATCGAGAGCTGTCCGGTGGCGGTGATGCGAATGGTTTCGTTGCCCAGGCGTTTGCCGGACTCCCCGTGGGCGCCCAGGAACATCCGCGCCGTCTTCCAGCGCTCCTGCCATGCCTGCTCGCTCAGTCCGGCCTGGTCCAGGTGGTGGCGCAGGTGCGCGAGTTTCTTCCCGCCGCGCACCACCCGGACGCGACCCGCTGCCCAGTCCGCCTCCACCCCGGCCAGCCGGGCCCGCAGCGCGTGCAGGCGCCGGGACTTGGCATGCCACTCGGCCCGCGAACCGTAGCCACGCGGCACGCCTTCCCGCTTGTCCGCCTTCGCCCCCAGCGGACGGGCCAGCCGCGCCTGGATCGACGCGATCTGCTTGCGCAGCCACGCCATCTCGGCTGCCTGTCCGCGCCGGGCCAAAGCCCACTGATCGTGAGTGGCCTTGGTGATACTGCCCGCCCACCGCGCCGATGCGGTCCCGGTCAGCTCCCGCTTCCGCACCGCCCAGGTCTTGCTGCCGTGCTCCAAGCCCTGCCGGGAACGCACCGCGAGATCACCCGCGGCCAGTCCACCGAGGAACACGCCGACCTCTGCCAGTACCGCCGCATCGGTCTCCGACACGCGTAACCGGGCCCGGACCGCCACCCCCGTCGGGCCAGGGACCACGAACGGCGCCGCCACCTCCCGCACCTCGCCCAAACCCCTCACCCCCGGCCATCATCGAAGACCCTCTCGCCCCGTCCAACGACCTCCACCCGCAAAGGTCACGCATTCGACATGCGCACCTCCGTTCCCATGGGCTCGACGCCCGCCCATACGCCTCGGCTGCCGATTGCCAGCGCTCATTTACGCTCGCAAAAGCGCACTCGTACAAGGTCAAGCGGCAGGAGTTCCGAACCCCGCCGCGTTCAGCAGCACGACCGGCTTGATGTGCAGCCCGTGCTTCTTCAGCTCCAGGATCTCCGTCGCCTCGTCCAGCGTCCCGGCCCCGCCCACCATGATCACGACGGCGTCGACCCGGGCGAGCAGCTGCGCCTTGCGCTCGGCAAGATCCTTGGTGACCACCATCTCGTCGGCGCCCTCCCGGGCCTTCGCGGCGAGGAACTCCACCGGGCGGGGGTGGTTTTCATGGCCGTCACCCTACGAGCCGGGTCGGACACATTCACGGCTCCGCGCCACGCGGATCGCGTCGTGCAGCGCCTCGGCGAGGCGGGCGGAGAGGAAGCGGAACTCGCCGAGCGGGACTTTGGGGTCGGCGAGCATCGCGCGGGCGTGGGTCAGCAGTTCGTCTCCGGTGGAGAGCTGCATGTCCTCGACCTCGTCCGCCAGAGCGGCCACGGGACCGTCGCCGTCGGTGGAGAGATAGCAGGGGCGGCCGTCGGGAGTCGTCCAGGGTAGCAAGCGGAGACCGGTCGTTGGGGTGACTTCGCGTGACATGTGCCTACTGTCACAGGTCGCGTCTAGCCTGGTCACAGAATCGGCGTGACGGTGCGTGACATCGCCGCGACGGTGCGATCTGTGCGATGGGGAGGGTTCGCTTTGACCCAGCGGAAGAAGAAGCCGTCACCGGCCGCGAGGGTGTTCGGTGCGCAGTCCCGCATGATGCGGGAACGGCTCGGATGGACGATGAAGGACCTGGAGAAGCGGGTCCCTTACACCGAATCGATGATCGCCAAGGTGGAGCGCGGCGAGCGGGTACCGAAGCCGCCGTATGTGGTGGCGGTGGATGAGGCGCTGGCCGCGCAGGGGCTGCTGATTGAAGCGGCCAAGCTGTTGTGGCAGGACGGGCCGCCGGAGTGGACGCAGGAGTATCGGGAGTTGCAGGCCCAGGCGCTGTCGCTCTACGTGTACTGCACCCACATCCTGCACGGATTGCTCCAGACCGATGACTACGCGCGGGCGGTGTTGCGTTCCCTGCGCCCCAGCCTGGACGAGGAGGAGGTCGAGGCTGCCGTCCAGACGCGCTTGGAGACGCAGCAGCTCTTGCACCGCAAGCCCGCCCCCAGGTTGGCCTTCGTGCTGGAGGAGGCCGTGCTACGGAAGACGATCGGCGGTACGGAGGTATGGAAGGAGCAACTGCGCCACCTGCTGAAGTGTGCTGACCTCCACAACCTTCAGCTCCAGGTCATGCCGGACTCCCGGGAGACCAACGCCGGTGTCGCAGGGCCCTTTGTCCTGCTGGAAACGCCGGTGCACCAGACCATCGGCTACGTCGAAGGCCAACAGGGTAGTTACTTCCTACCGGACCCCGAAGACGTGAGCGTGCTCAACCACCGCTATGGCACGATCCAGTCGCAAGCCCTGGACCCCGAAGCATCGGTGGCCTTCATCAAGCGACTGTTGGCGGGAGACCAATGAACAGCGAACTGACCTGGTTCAAGAGCAGCTACAGCGGCGGCCAAGACGAAGCCTGCGTCGAAGTCGCCGTCGAATGGCACAAGTCCAGCTACAGCGGCGCCGAAGGGGAAGCATGCGTCGAGGTAGCCGCGTGCCCTGATGCCGTACACATCCGCGACTCCAAGGACACCGCGATACCGGCCCTCACCGTCACTGCCCCCGCATGGTCGGCCTTCGTCGGCTTCGCGGCCCGACAGCCGATCGCATAGCGCAGCCGAACCGCACGCTCCACCGGTTGCCGGGTGACCGACAGCCGGTGGGGTGGAGCCAGGTGCCGGGGAGCCGACCGCCGGTGGGGCCGCGCCCTACCTAAGAACCCCGGAAAAGAACTCCCACCCACCCCACCCAACTCATCACCCCATCGGGTGACTTGGGCGCGAATATGCCAAGGGTCGGGTTAGTCTCGCCGCAACAACCGCACACAGACGTCGGCCCCCGCCGGGACTGCCATCCCGAAACGAGGGCCTGACCAACTAGGAAGACGAACCCTTCCCGATGGCTGATACGCAGTCTAGTGCGCCCATGCGCGCTCGCGCCGACGCTCCCGCGTCCGGCGTCATCCACGTCCGCACCCGGCACACCGCCAACTTCACCGTGCTCTCCAATCGGCTCGCCCAGCGGGCGGGCAGTGCGGTGACCGTCGGCGTCGCCGCGTACATCCTGTCCCTGCCCGACGGCGCCTCCATCCGCATCGACGCGCTCTGCGCGCACTTCAAGGAGGGCCGGGCCCGGATCTCCGCCGCGCTCAACGAGCTGGAGGCGGAGGGCTGGCTGGAACGGCGCGTCGAGCGGGGGCCGGGCGGGCGGATCGTCACCCGTACGTTCGTGTACGACGCGCCGGGCCGTACGGAAAGCGACGCGCCCCCGGCCGTACCCGCGCCCGAGGCGCCCGTCGCGGAACCGGCGCCGAAGCCGGAGCCCGGGCCGAAGCCGGGTGCCGCGCCCGATCCCCGCGCCGCCGCCGTCCTCGGCTCCCTGCGGCACCGCGACCGGCGGCTCGTGCTGTCCGAGCGGGAGACCGCCGCGCTGGCACCGGCCGTCGCGGAATGGCTCGACCGTGGCGTCGGTCCGCACGAGATCGCCGAGGCGCTGACCTCCGGGCTCCCCGACCGCATCGACCGCCGTCCGGCGCGGCTGCTCGCGTACCGCCTGGCCGCCCTGCGGCCACCCGCTCCTGCCGACGCCCCGGCGCCGACCCGTCCCCTCCCCTTCCAGGACTGCGACGGCTGCGACCGCGTCTTCCGCGCGCCCCGGCCGGGACGGTGCCGCGACTGCCGGGGAGCGGCGGACGACTCGGCGCCGCTCGCCGCTTGACCACGAACCAACGCTTCAGCCCGAAAGAGGTACGACCGCATGACACCTGTACTTGGCGATGCTCCGACCGTGTGCGGGGGTGCCTACCCACAGCTACCCTGGCAGAGGCCACGATCACGAGGGGCGGGCACACCATGACAGCGCAGATGGAGAGCCCAGTGCAGACCGAAGAGATGCGGCGATTCGAGGAATTCGACGCGGCATTCCCGGACTACCACGCCGAGATGATCGACGGAGAGGTCTACGTCAGCACCGTGGTCAGCAGCCCACACGGGAACATGGTTCTCACCATTGCCTCCCAGCTCGTGTCCCAATGGTTCGTGATGACCGAGGTCGACACCGTCTACGACGGCTGGCACGGCAAGACGCTCCTCCGCCCGGACCTCGCCGTCGCTCACCCCTCCTACCGGGGTACGCGGCTGAAGCAGTTCCCCGCCGACGAGATCATCCTCGTGGCCGAGGTCGTCTCTGAGTCCAACCCCGAGAACGACACCGACAAGAAGGTCAAGAAGTACGCCCTCGCGGGAATCCCGTACTACCTGATCGTCAACCCCATCGAGGGGAAGTGCCTGCTCTACTCGCTGCCCAGCGGGAACCACTACCGCGCATCGCTGGAGACCGATTTCGGCGAGCCGGTGCCGATCGGTGATCCGATCGACGCGACGCTCGACACCAAGTCCCTCTACACGTACTGAAGGATCATGGGCGGGCTGTGACGGGGCAGGCATGGATTCAACCGGGATCCCGGGGGCACTCGGAGCTCCATGACGGCTGTATTGGCCTACAAGGGGCTTGGCATTGTTCCTCTCTGGGTGCCGATCGGAATCGCCATACTGTTTTTCATCGCTTTGGGAGTCCAGCTCCATAAGCGGAAGTAACCAGGCGGCCGGTGGCAGGCTGGGCCTGCCACCGGCCGTTACCGGGTTACCGGAGGGATCGGGCTACCGGGTGAAGTGGAAGATTCCCCACGTCACATGGTTGCTCTTACCGCCCTCGACCCAGTTGGTGAGACCTTTCTTCATGTGGGCGAGGTAGTCGGCGCTGATGTGTTCCGACAGGCCCTGGTCCTCCTGGCGGCGGGTCTCCTCCAGGACCCGGCCGTAGTGCGTGACCAGTTGCTCGCGTAGCTCCTCGAAGCCACCGCCGACCTCGGTGAAGCCGAGGCGGGCCAGTTCGTGGCGGTAGAAGTCCGGGGAGCCCATGGTGTCGAGGTGGATGCGGTCCAGGATGGGCCGCAGGGTGTCGGACGGGCAGCCGTCCGCCGCCATGGGGTCGGTGAAGATGATCTGACCGCCGGGGCGCAGGACGCGGGCGGCCTCCTCCAGGGGGCGGCGGCGGTTGCCGCTGTGCAGGAACGCGTCCTGCGACCAGACGACGTCGACGCTGTTGTCCGGTAGCGGGATCTTCTCGAAGGAGCCGTCCAGCACCTCGATGATCTCGCTCAGCCCGCGCTCGGCGTTGATCGCACGGTGCCGCTCGTTCTCGACCTCGCTGAGGTTGAGGGCGGTGACGCGGCAGCCGTACGTCTCGGCGAGATAGCGCGCGGAGCCGCCGAAGCCCGCTCCGAGGTCGAGGACGCGGGAGTCCGGCGTGAGGTCGAGGCGGCCTGCCATGCGGGCGACGGTGCGCCTGCTGGCCTCGGCGATCGGCTCGTCGGGCCGGTCGTACACGCCGATGTGGATGTCCTCGCCGCCCCAGACGCGCCAGTAGAACTCGTCGGCGTCCGTGGAGTTGTAGTAGTCGCGGGCGGTACCGACGGCCGGGGAGTACTCCGCGGCCGTCTCGTCGGTCGCGATGTACGCCTTCTCCGCGACGTGGATGAAGAAGTCGGGCTGCTCCTCCCGGTAGGTGTGCTGGAAGTCGCCGTACGTCTCGATCCGCTGGAAGCCGACCTCTTCCATGAGCCTGCGCGTGTAGTCCTTGCGCAGCGGAAACATGTTGAGGTGGTAGACGGATTCGTCGGGGAAGCTGTAGCGCATACGGCACAGCCCCTCGTCGACGTGCTCCGGCTCGACGGCGACATCCTCCCCGCAGTAGTAGAACACGTGCTTGCTGGAGTAGCCCTGATCGAGCATGGCGTCGTAGTTGCGGTGGTCGAGGATCAGGACGCCGTCATGCTTGAGCATCGCGTAGAACTCGGCGAGGGCCTTGCGGCGGTCACGCTCCGAGAAGAGGTGCGTGAAGGAATTGCCGAGGCAGACGATCGCGTCGTACGGGCCGTGAACGTCGCGGTTGAGCCAACGCCAGTCGGCCTGGACGACGCGGAGGATGTGCTCGCCGTGCTTGAGCCCGTTGTCGAACGCCTGGGCGAGCATCTCGGCGCTTCCATCGACGCTCGCGGTCTCGAACCCGGCTTCCAGGAGCCGCACGGAATGAAAGCCGGTCCCCGTGGCCACATCGAGGACCTTTTTTACGCCACGCTCCCGAAGGAGGTCGATGAAGAACGTGCCCTCACTTTCTGCTCGCTTTTCCCAGTCGATCAGTGAGTCCCATTTTTCAACGAAGCTTGGTACGTACTCCTCGGTGTAGTGATCGGTGTCCCTGACCTCGAATGGATTGTCTCCGAATTTCTGGACCGATCGCGCAGAAATAACGAAACCTCCGGTGCTGAGACAGCGGACGACGGCACCCGTGTCCGGATGTGCGCCTCCCCGAACTCCCGTGATCTATGCCACCTGCGACGCCAAATTGTATGTAAATACAAAGCAACACAGACTGGCCAATCCGGAATACACCGTTTCATGCTGTTTTTAGTGTTTCTTCGCGCTAAAGGCGGACGTATCCGCAGCGGCATCAGCCGGGATCGGTGGAAGCGAGTGCCCGCATCGGGCTCCCCGACACGGCCCGGTCGCCAGCATCCGGAAAGGGCGAACCGTAGCTCATGGCGGAACGAGTTTCCCATTATGCACCGTGGAGTGCCTCCCACTCCCTCAGCGGGAGGACTGCGTACCCGGGAAGAGTTCGACGCGCACGCTGTCGTCGTCGGCGATGACGTAGGTGGGGTCGGTGCGGTGGCGCCAGCCCAGGGGCAGCAGGTAGTAGCGCTGGTCCCGTTCGACGAGCAGCCGCAGCCGACTGTAGCGATACCGGTAGTGGCGCCCCTTGCCCAGGTCCTCGACGAGCGGGCCGGGTGAGCCGGAGATGCTGAGCCGGTCGGTGCTGAGCACCACCACCGCCGTACGGCGTATCTGGGCGCCAAAACAGTGCGGAACGGACACGACTCCGGCGTTATGCCTGCCGGGCGACCGGGCGGGAGCGCTCCGTCGCCGCGATGGTCGCCGAGCCCACGACGCGGGTGCCGTCGTAGAGCACGATCGCCTGGCCGGGGGCCACTCCGCGGACCGGCTCGGCGAAGGAAACCCGCAGCTCGCCGCCGACCGGTTCGGCCGTCACCTCGGTCTCGCCGCCGTGGGCGCGGAGCTGGGCGGTGTAGGTGCCGGGCCCGGTGGGGGCGGCGCCGCACCAGCGGGGCTTGATGGCGGTGAGCGCCGAGACGTCCAGGGCTTCGGCGGGGCCGACGGTGACCGTGTTGTTCACCGGGGAGATGTCCAGCACGTACCGCGGCTTGCCGTCGGCCGCCGGGTGGCCGATGCGCAGCCCCTTGCGCTGGCCGATGGTGAAGCCGTACGCGCCCTCGTGGGTGCCGAGCTTCTGGCCGTCTTCGTCCACGATGTCGCCCTCGGCGGTGCCGAGGTGGCGGGAGAGGAAGCCCTGGGTGTCGCCGTCCGCGATGAAGCAGATGTCATGGCTGTCGGGCTTCTTGGCGACGGCGAGGCCCCGCCGCTCGGCCTCGGCGCGGATCTCGTCCTTGGTGGTCAGCGTGTCGCCGAGGGGGAACATGGCGTGGGCGAGCTGCCGCTCGTCCAGGACCCCGAGGACGTACGACTGGTCCTTGGCCATGTCGCTGGCGCGGTGCAGCTCCAGAACGCCGTCGTCGCCGCGGACGACCGTGGCGTAGTGCCCGGTGCACACGGCGTCGAAGCCGAGCGCGAGCGCCTTGTCCAGCAGCGCGGCGAACTTGATCTTCTCGTTGCAGCGCAGGCAGGGGTTGGGGGTGCGGCCCGCCTCGTACTCGGCGATGAAGTCCTCGACGACGTCCTCGCGGAACCGCTCGGCCAGGTCCCAGACGTAGAACGGAATGCCGATCACGTCGGCGGCCCGGCGGGCGTCGCGCGAGTCCTCGATCGTGCAGCAGCCGCGGGCGCCGGTGCGGAAGGACTGCGGGTTGGCGGAGAGCGCGAGGTGGACGCCGGTCACATCGTGGCCCGCCTCGGCCGCCCGCGCGGCGGCGACCGCCGAGTCCACGCCGCCGGACATGGCGGCGAGGACGCGCAGGCGACGGCCGTCGCGGGGACCTGTGGGCGCACCGGGGAAGTCAGTCATAACCCAGCCAGCATAATTCGCTCGGCGGGGAACGAATAACGGGTTGGCCGCTCAGCTCGCGCGGGCCCGATCCAGCACGCGCCGGGCCAGGTCAAGGGCCTGATCGACATCCTTGGCGAGATAGGACAGCTCGACGAAGCAGTGCCCGACGCCCGCCTCCCGCTCCGCCCGTACGACCGTGGCCGCGATGTCCTCGACCGAGGCGTCGGCGTCGGGGTTGACGCGGAGGATCGCGTCGAAGCGGGCCGGATCCCGCCCCTCCCGTTCGACCGTCTCCCGCAGTCCGGCCAGGCCCTGGGCGAGGGTCGCGATGAAGTCGGTCCCGGCGTACTTGCTGCCGACGGGCGCGATGGGCAGCCAGCCGTCGGCGCGGCGGGCGACCCGGGCCATGGCCGCGGGGGCGAAGGCGCCCAGGTAGACCGGCGGGTGGGGGCGGGCGGCGGGCTTGAGGTCGATGTGGCTGGCGGGCACGGTCCAGTGGGTGCCGTGGTGCTCGACCGGGTTCTGCGTCCACCAGGCGGTGAGGACGTCCAGGCACTCGTCGAGGCGGTTGCCGCGCTCGGCCATGGGGATGCCCGTCGTCTCGTACTCCTCGGGCGACCAGCCGGTGCCGAGGCCGACCAGCAGCCTCCCCGCACTCAGCAGGTCGATGCTGGTGAAGGAGCGGGCGAGCAGCGCGGGGGCGTACCAGGGCGCATTGATGACATTGGTGCCGAGTTCGACGCGTTCGGTGGCCGCCGCGGCGGTGGCCAGCAGGGCGAACGGGTCCAGGGCGGACCGGAATTCCGGTGGGATCACATCCGTACCGGCATAGCCGACCTTCGGGTCGACCGGGGCGAGCAGCCGGTCGCCGACCCACAGGCTGTCCGCGCCGAGCGCTTCGGCCTCGCGGGCGAACCGTGCGGCGTGCTGCGGATGGTGGGCCAGCTCACCGAACTGGGGAAGGGTGAACCCGATGCGCATACGGCGGCTCCTCATGGCTCGTGGTTCTCGGGCCCCGTTGTCCTTGGGCTGCCGGGCATCCTCGCCGTTAGTTCAATATTCAGCTACCCGTCGACATACGGTTCGCGCCATGATCCGCTGCGGCGGAACCGCGCGCAGGGGCCCGCGCGTTGAGCCTGCGTGAGCGAAACCAGCGGCGGCGTGCGCCGCCATGTGAGCCGGCGCACCCTGCTGCTGGGAGGCACCGCGGCCGGGCTGGGCGCGGCCGGAATCGGCGGATACGCCGCGCGGGACGAGCTGCGCCGGTTGTGGTGGCGCGTGCCGGGGGTGGAGCAGCCGCGCGAGGAGGGCGCCGTCGACCACCCGGGCGCGGACTGGGTGGCCGCCTCCGGGGCCAACTACCGGCGCGCCGACCGGCCGTACGACTACGCGGTGGACCGGGTGGTGATCCATGTCGTGCAGGGGTCCTACCAGGACGCGCTGAAGGTCTTCCGGGACCCCGGACACCGCGCCGCGGCGCACTATGTGGTGCGCCGCGACGGGCATATAGCGCAGACGGTCCGCGAGCTGGACGTGGCGTTCCACGCGGGCAACCGCTCGTACAACGAGCGCAGCATCGGCATCGAGCACGAGGGGTTCGTCACCCGGCCCCAGGACTTCACGGACACCATGTACCGGTCCTCGGCCCGGCTGACCGCGGCGATCTGCGAGCGCTACGGGATGGCGAGGGACCGCGAGCACATCGTGGCCCACTCGGAGGTGCCGGGCACCGACCACACCGACCCCGGCCGCCACTGGGACTGGGACCGCTATCTGGAGCTGGTGCGGGCGGTGCGGATCGCGAAGTGAGCGCGATGGCGCGGCCGCTTACGCGGTGCCGAAGACCACGGCGAGCGGGCGGCCCTTGCTGTCGCTGGTGGGCCGCGTGGCCATGTCGCTGCCCATGTAGAGCTTCTTGTCGGTGAAGAGCATCCGGGCGTCGCCGTAGATTTCCATGTCCGACTCCACCTTCTTCATGGCGTCGGGGTTCTTCTGGATCTGCGTGATCTCGAAGGTCTTGGGGTCGATGCGCACGACCCCGCCCGCCTCGCTGTACATGCTGCCCTGGTAGGCGATCAGCGTGCCGTCCTTCTCGGTGCTGAGGGGGGTCAGCGACCTGCTCTCGGCCATCTTCGTCCGGCCGGTCTGCTTGCCGGTCTTGAAGTTCACGCCGGTGATCTTCTCGCCGGGCCCGCCGTTGTCCACGTCCACCTCGGAGGAGAGGTAGACCGTGCTGCTCTTCTTGTCGAGGGCCAGGTCCTTGCAGCCCTCCACGTTGACCGCGGGGCAGTCGGGCTGGAAGCCCTTGGCCAGGACGTCGATCGAGTTGACGAGCTTGCCCTGCTTGGCGCTGTCGTCGATGGTCAGGATGTCGGTGACCCCCGAGCCGCCGTCGGAGTCTCCGGTGTCGGCGGCCACGACGAGGGGCGCGGTGGACAGGACGTGGGCGCGCTCGAACTCCCCGTCGAGCGTGTAGGACGACAGCACCTTCCGCGTGGTCGGATCCACGGTCTGGATCTCCAGCTTGTCGGTGCTGGACTCCACGCTGCTGCATACGCGCAGCGCGACGAGCTTGTCGTCGCCGCCCGCGTAGCCGTCGTCGTCGCAGTCCGCGACGTACTCCGGCTTCCACAGCGGCTTGCCCTCGAGCGACCAGGCACCGCCGCCGCCGGTGCCTCCGGCGGCGATGGTGTTCCCGCTGATCGTGACCTCGTCGAAGTCGATGCCGTCGTTGCCCTCGGTGTCCGTCCCCTCCTTCTGCCAGACCAGCTCGCCCTTGTTCAGGTCGACCAGACCGACCTGGGTGCATTCGGCGTCACTGCCCTTGCCGTCCTTGAACAGCACCGCGGTGCGGCCGTCCTCGGTGGTGTGCGGCGAGGCCCAGCAGATTTCCCCGTCGAGTTCTATCGTCCAGTCGGTTTTGGCACCGTCCGGGGAATATCCGACGATCTTGTCGAGATCGCCCTTCACAAAATTCTCGCCGGTCACCCACATACCCATGGAATTGGTGTCCTTGGTGACTTTCGGCATGCTGACCTTGCCCAGCGTCTTCGCCTGGGCGCCCTGGGAGGACGATCCGCCGTCCTTACCCCCGTCGTCGCTGTCCCCACATGCGGAAAGCAGCACGAGACCGCCCGCCACCAGGGCCGCCATGGCCAGTCGGCCCGAACGCTGCGACATCGATTCTCCCGTTTTCCCCGTTTGAGAGGCCCGTGCACTTTTTCGTGCATGCCGGGCCCGTTGACGGGGTAGATCTTTGCCGACCGCTCTTCGCGATTTCAAGCGGAGCTTGATGTTCCGTCGGTTATTTGAAATGGCCGGGAGAACACCGAGAATTCTTCGGTTACTATTCGGTTGACTGAGTGCCGCCGATCAGCTGAGCCCCGCGCTGCGTGCTCGTTCCACGGCCGGGCCGATCGCCTCCGCCACCGCCTCGATATCGGCCTTGGTCGACGTATGCCCCAGCGAGAAACGCAGGGTGCCGCGCGCCAGGTCCGCGTCGGTACCGGTGGCCAGCACGACATGGCTGGGCTGGGCGACCCCGGCGGTGCAGGCCGAACCCGTCGAGCACTCGATGCCGCGCGCGTCCAGCAGCAGGAGCAGCGAGTCGCCCTCGCAGCCGGGGAAGGAGAAGTGGGCGTTCGCCGGGAGGCGCCCGGCCGGATCGGGGTCGCCGCCGAGCACCGCGTCGGGGACGGCGGTGCGGACGGCGGTGATGAGCGCGTCGCGCAGGGCGCCGATCTCGCGCGCGAACTCCTCGCGGTGCGCGGTGGCGTGCGCACCGGCCACGGCGAAGGACGCTATGGCGGGGACGTCGAGGGTGCCGGAGCGCACCTGACGCTCCTGGCCACCGCCGTGCAGGACGGGCACGGGGGCGCATTCGCGGCCCAGCAGCAGCGCGCCGATGCCGTACGGGCCGCCTATCTTGTGGCCGCTGACGGTCATGGCGGACAGACCCGAGGCGGTGAAGTCCACGTCGAGCTGGCCGACCGCCTGGACCGCGTCGGCATGCAGCGGGACGGCGAACTCCGCGGCCACGTCGGCGAGTTCGCGCACCGGCTGGATGGTGCCGATCTCGTTGTTGGCCCACATGACGGTCGCGAGCGCGACGTCCGCGGGGTCGCGGGCGATCGCCTCGCGCAGCGCCTCGGGGTGGACGCGCCCGTACGCGTCGACCGGCAGCCATTCGACCCGCGCGCCCTCGTGCTCGGCGAGCCAGTCGACCGCGTCGAGCACGGCGTGGTGCTCGACGGGGCTGGCGAGCACCCGGGTGCGGGCCGGGTCGGCATCGCGGCGGGACCAGTAGAGCCCCTTGACGGCGAGGTTGTCGGCCTCGGTCCCGCCCGAGGTGAAGACGACCTCGCTGGGGCGCGCACCCAGCGACTCGGCGAGGGATTCGCGGGACTCCTCGACGGTACGGCGGGCGCGCCGGCCGGCGGCGTGCAGCGAGGAGGCGTTGCCGGTGACGGCGAGCTGGGCGGTCATCGCCTGCACCGCCTCCGGAAGCATCGGGGTGGTGGCGGCGTGGTCGAGATAAACCATGGTGGGCTCGATTCTACGAGCCGTGGGGCCGAGCCGTACCGGGCGCGTGGGCGCGGAGTGCGCGCGGACCCTTTTTTTCTTCGGTAAGGAGTGTCTAGAGTTTTACTCATGACAGCACTGATGACAGCTTCTGACTGGGAACTGGACCGTACGTTTCGCAGCGCCTCCGGGGAGGTTCGCTGGGCTGTGCTGGGGGCGGCGGATGCTCCGCCGGTCGTGCTGCTGCACGGCACGCCGTTCTCCTCGTACGTCTGGCGGTCCTTCGCCCGCGGCCTCGCCGACCGGTACCGGGTCTTCGTCTGGGACATGCCGGGCTATGGGGCGTCGGAGAAGGGGGCCGGCCAAGACGTCTCGCTCGCGGCTCAGGGGCGGGTCTTCGGCGAGCTGCTCGACCACTGGGGGCTGACCGGAGCCGGGGCGGAACCGGCCGTCGTCGCACATGACTTCGGTGGGTGTGTCGCGCTGCGGGCGCATCTGCTGCACGGGGCGCGCTACCGGCGGCTGGCCCTGGTCGACCCCGTCGCCCTCCCGCCCTTCGGCTCCGCCGGGTATCAGCTCTTCGGCGGCCACCCCGAGGTCTTCGAGCAGCTGCCGCCCGCGCTGCACCGGGCGCTGGTGCGGGAGTACGTGGGCTCGGCGAGCGGGCCGGGGCTGCATCCTGCGGTGTGGGAGCGGCTGGTCGAGCCGTGGTGCGGGGAGGAGGGGCAGCCCGCGTTCTACCGGCAGATCGCGCAGAACGATCAGCGGTTCATCGATGAGGTGGAGGGGCGGTATGGGGAGGTTTCGGTGCCGGGGCCGGTGCTGATCTGTTGGGGCACGGAGGATGCGTGGATTCCGGTCTCGCATGCGGATGAGCTGGCGGCGCGGATTCCGGGGGCGCGGGTGCGGTTGATCGAGGGCGCGGGGCATTTGGTGCAGGAGGATGCGCCTGCGGAGCTGATGGGGGCGGTGGCGGGGTTCCTCGCGGAGGGGTGAGGTTGCGCCTGCGGCGGGCCAGCCCCCACCCCGCCCCTTCCCGCAGCATCCGATGTGCGGCTCCGCCGCGCGGCGGGGCTCCGCCCGGACCCGGCCAGGGGCTACGCCCCGGACCCCCGCTTCGGGGGCTCCGCCCCCGTACCCCCGCCGGGGCTCCGCCCCGGACCCCGGTCCTCAAACGCCGGACGGGCTGGATATTGGGCCCCGGCCCACGAACACCGGACGGGCTGGGAGCTGGGCCTCGGTCCCCGAACGCCGGACGGGCGGTGTACTGGGCTCCGGCCCCCGAACGCCGGACGGGCGGTGTACTGGGCTCCGGCCCACGAACACCGGACAGGCTGGGCGCTGGGCCCCAGGCCCACCAACGGGACAGGCTGAGCGCTGGGCCGCAGGCCCACCAACGCCGGACAGGCTGGGTGCTGGGTCCCGGCCCACGGACATCGGAGGGCTGGGCGCTGGGCCCCGGCCCGCGGACGCCGGGCGGGCTGGAAGTCGAGTGGTCAGCCGCGCATGCGCAGCAGCTTGGCGGCCAGGAGGGCGATGTGGCGGCGCCAGGCGGTGAGGGATTGGGTTCGCTCCGCCTCCGTGTCCGGCGGGCCGGTCTGGATGAGGATGAGGCGGGCGCCGTGGCCCGTGCCCTGGGCCAGTTCCCAGCGGACCTGGCCTGCGGGGTGTCCGGCGCGCTCCCAGTCGTAGGCGAGCGTCCGGGGTGCCTCGGCCTCGGTGATCGGGCCCGCCGGGACGCCGTCCGTGCGGAATCCGAAGGGGACGGAGCCGCCGACCGTGAGGCCCGCCGCGCCGGTCTGTCCGGCCAGGGCCTGCCACACCGTCTCGGCGGGGCGGACGAGCTGGCGCTCGAAGCGCAGCCGCCAGCCGCCGTCCTCGGTGGTCTCCACCGCGCCCTCGGCCAGGCCGAACGCCTCGACGTACGACTCGTGCAGCTCGGCCATGTCGCCCGGGGCCGCCTTCTCGCCCTCAAGCAGCGCGGCGAGGGCGGTGATGCAGGCGTGCCAACCGGAGGCGAAGCTCGCGGCGCCGAAGCGGTCACCGAAGGTGTGGGTGAGGATCAGCAGACAGCCCTCGCCGTCGGGGTGCAGCTCCCAGCGGAGCTGGTCGTCGCCCCAGGTGAAGGCGAAGACATGGGGCGGGTCCAGCTCGGTGACCACGCCCTCCATGTCGGGGGCCTCCCGGCCGGGGAAGACGAAGCCCATCCGGCCGCCGACCTTGAGGTCCACCCGGACCTCGGAGGGGAACCAGTGGGCCAGCTGGGCCGGGTCGGTCAGGGCCTGCCAGACCTTCTCCGGGGCGTGGGCGATCCGCCGCTCCAGGCGGAGGGCGGAGCGGCCGCCGCCGGTCTGGCTGAGGGTGTCCTTCATGGCGCTTCTCCGTCAGATCCGTCAGTGACGTCAGGGACTTCGGGCATGGTGGCGAGGTGCCGTTCGAGCGCGTCGAGGCGGTCGGTCCACAGCCGCCGGTAGGGGGCGAGCCAGGCGTCGATCTCGGCCAGCGGTTCGGGGCACAGCTCGTACCACCGCCGCTGGGCGTCCCGGCGCACCCGCACCAACCCGGCCTCGCGCAGCACCCGCAGGTGCTTGGAGGTGCCGGGCTGGGTCAGCCCGAGCCGGTCGGTCAGCTCGCCGACCAGGCGGGGGCGCTCCAGGAGGAGGTCCAGGATCTGCCGTCTGCTCGGCTCCGCGAGCACGTCGAACGGTATGGGCATGAGCGTGAATATAGCCCGTGGGGTATATAGCCGCAAGGGAATACACGGCTCATATCTCCTCCGTCGCCGTGCTGCGCCGGTTCCACGCCCGCGGCGCCCGCCATCCGTACTTCATCGCCAGCAGCCGGACGGTGAACGCCACCACGGCCGCGAGCGCGCTGGTGGCCCCGGACAGCGCGTCGAAGTGGAGGAGCAGCGCCGCTATGGACGAGCCCACGATGGCGGGGACGGCGTACAGGTCCCGGTCCCAGCGCAGCAGCGACGGCACCTCATGGGCGAGGACGTCGCGCAGCACACCGCCGCCGACCGCGGTCGCCATGCCGAGGGTGACGGACGCGGTGAGGCCGAGTCCGTGCTGATACGCCTTCACGGTGCCCTCGACGCAGAACAGCCCCAGCCCGGCCGCGTCGAAGACGCCCACCGCCGCCGTGATCCGCTCGACCTGCGGATGCAGGAAGAAGACGAGCACGGTGGCGACGAGCGGGGTGAAGAAGTAGGAGAGGTCGACGAAGGCGGCGGGCGGCACCGCGCCGATCACCAGGTCCCGGAACACCCCGCCGCCCAGCGCGGTGGCCTCGGCGAGCACCGCCATGCCGAAGACATCGAAGTTCTTGCGCACCGCGAGCAGCGCGCCCGAGATCGCGAAGACGAAGATCCCGACGACCTCGAACGCGTGCTGGACGGACGGGGTGACCAGTTCGAAGAGCACCCGACATTGTTAAACGACGGGGCCGCCGTGCCCGCCCCGTCTCAGCTCTCGGTCTTCTTCGTCGCGCTCCGCACCGGTCCGGCGACCTGACCGGGTGCGTGGCCAGGAGCGTTCTCGGGGTGGTGGCAGGCCACCTGATGCCCGGTGGCGAGCGCCACCAGCGGCGGTTCCTCCCGCTTGCACACCTCGGTCGTCTTCCAGCACCGGGTGTGGAAGCGGCAGCCGGACGGCGGCGAGATCGGCGAGGGCACGTCGCCCTTGAGCAGGATCCGCTCGCGCCGGGCGCGCCGCCGGGGGTCCGGCACCGGCACCGCGGAGAGCAGCGCCGTGGTGTACGGGTGCATGGGGGTCTCGTACAGGGCCCGGCGGTCGGCCAGCTCGACGATCTTCCCGAGGTACATCACCGCGATCCGGTCCGAGACGTGCCGGATGACGGACAGGTCGTGCGCGATGATCACGTACGTGAGCCCCAGCTCGTCCTGGAGGTCGTCCAGCAGGTTGACCACCTGGGCCTGGATCGAGACGTCCAGCGCGGAGACCGGCTCGTCGGCCACGACCAGCTTGGGCTTGAGGGCGAGCGCCCGGGCGATGCCGATGCGCTGCCGCTGGCCGCCGGAGAACTCGTGCGGATAGCGGTTGTAGTGCTCGGGGTTGAGGCCGACCAGCGCCAGCAGCCGCTGCACCTCCGCCTTGATGCCGCCCTCAGGGGTGACGCCCTGGAGCCGGAAGGGCGCGCTGACGATCGCGCCGACCGTGTGCCGGGGGTTCAGCGAGGAGTACGGATCCTGGAAGATCATCTGGACGTCGCGGCGCATCGGACGCATCGCGGCGGTGCCCAGGTGCGTGATGTCCTTGCCCTCGAACTCGATCTTCCCGGAGGTGGGTTCGAGCAGCCGGGTGATCAGCCGTCCCATGGTGGACTTGCCGCAGCCCGACTCGCCGACCACGCCCAGGGTCTCCCCCTGGCGCACGTCGAAGTCGAGGCCGTCGACCGCCTGCACCGCGCCGGTCTGCCGCTGCAACAGCCCCTTCTTGATGGGGAAGTGCTTGACCAGTCCGGACACCGTGAGCAGGGGCTCGGGCGTGGTGGTCGCCTGCTCCGGGACCGTCATTGTCGGATCCTTCGTGTCGGTCACAGCTTCGGCGCAATCTCTTCGGTCCAGATCCGCGTACGGTCCTCCTGCGCCATGTGACAGGCGGAGAAGTGACCGCCGCCGCCCGGCACCCCGCGCAGCTCCGGCCGCTCGATACGGGTGATGCCGCCCTCGGGAACATCGGCGTACGGGCAGCGCGGGTGGAAGGCGCAGCCGGACGGCACGTTGATCAGGCTGGGCGGGGAGCCCTTGACCGGGATGAGCCGGTCGGTCTGGTCGCGGTCGATGCGGGGCATCGAGCCGAGCAGCCCCCAGGTGTACGGGTGCTGGGGCTCGTAGAACACCTTCTCGGCGGGTCCGCGCTCGACGCACCGGCCCGCGTACATCACCAGCAGGTCGTCGGCGAGTTCGGCGACCACGCCGAGGTCGTGGGTGATGACGATGACCGCGGAGCCGAACTCCTTCTGGAGGTCCCGGATGAGGTCGAGGATCTGGGCCTGCACGGTGACGTCGAGCGCGGTGGTCGGCTCGTCGGCGATCAGCAGCTCGGGGTTGTTGACCAGCGCCATCGCGATCATCGCGCGCTGGCGCATCCCGCCGGAGAACTCGTGCGGATAGCTGTCCACCCGCTTGTCCGGCTGCGGGATGCCCACCCGGTCGAGCATCTCGACCGCGCGCTTGCGGGCGACCTCCTTGGTGACCTCGTGGTGGACCTGGTACGCCTCGGTGATCTGGCGGCCGATCGTGTAGTACGGATGGAGCGCCGACAGCGGGTCCTGGAAGATCATCGACATCTCGCGGCCGCGCAGCTTGCGCACCTCGTCGGGGTCGGCGCCCAGCAGCTCCTGCCCGTTCAGCCAGATCTCCCCGGAGATCCGGGCCTTGCGGCGGCCGTACTGCCCGGCGGTGTGCAGCCCCATGATGCCGAGCGAGGTGACGGACTTTCCGGAGCCGGACTCGCCGACGATGCCGAGGGTCTTGCCCTTCTCCAGCCGGAAGCTGAGCCCGTCCACGGACTTCACCAGGCCGTCGTCGGTCGGGAAGTGGACCCGCAGGTCGCGCACTTCGAGGAAGGCCGTCGGGGCGGGCGAACCGGCCGCGGCCACCTCCCCCACGGCGGCGGTTGCGGGCTTGTCGATGTCGGTCATCCGAGCCTCACTCGTGGGTCGATGACGGCGTACAGGAGGTCCACGACGAGGTTGGCGACCACGATGCACAACGCGGCGATCAGGGTGACGCCCAGGATGAGCGGAAGGTCCTTGTCGCTGATCGCGTTCACCGCGAGCCGCCCGAGGCCGGGCAGGTTGTACGTGCTCTCGGTGAGCACCGCGCCGCCGAGCAGCGCGCCCAGGTCCAGGCCGAGCAGGGTGAGGATGGGGGTCCAGGTGGAGCGCATCGCGTGCCGCCCGATGACCGTCCGCTCCCGCAGCCCCTTGGCGCGGGCGGTGCGGATGTAGTCCTCGCCCATGATCTCCAGCATGGTGGCGCGGGTGAGCCGGGCGTACATGGCGGCGTAGAGGAAGGCCAGCGTGATCCACGGCAGGATCAGGCTCTCGAACCACTTGGCGGGGTCGTCGCCGAGCCCCTTGTAGTCCACGTCGACCCACTTCAGCTGGTAACTGAAGATCGCCAGCGAGAGCAGACCGGTGAAGTAGATCGGCAGCGAGACACCGGCGAGCGCGGCGGTCATCGCCGAGCGGTCCCACAGGGTGCCCCGGCGCAGCGCGGAGACGACACCGGTGGCGATGCCGCCGACCAGCCACAGCACACACGCGCCCGCGGCGAGCGAGAGGGTGACCGGCATGGCGTCGGTCAGCTGCGGCCACACCGCCTGCTCGGTGCGGAAGGAGTAGCCGAAGCAGGGCCTCGCGCAGTGGGTGACATCGGAGCCGTTGGCGTAGTCGCGGCCTGCGAACAGGCCCTCGACGAAGTGCCAGAACTGCACCAGGAGCGGATCGCTGAGCCCCAGCTTCGTCCTGATGCCCTCGATGGCCGCGGGGTCGGCCTGTTTGCCGACGAACAGCAGCGCGGGGTCGGAACCGGCCCACTTCGGGATCACGAAGAAGATGGCGAAGGTCGTCAGGGTGACGACCAGCAGCATCATGACGACGGCGAACAAGCGCCGGATGACGTAAGCAAGCACTGTGCGCGGCCCGGTGGCGGTGCCGGAACCCCGGGGTGCGGGGTTCCGGCACCGCCACGCGTGGCCATCACCTGCCCTTCGGGCCTATCGGATGAAGCGACGGTGGGGGTGGGGTGGCCGGCGGCCGGCCGTCACTTGACCCCGAGGGACACGTAGTCGTACCGGCCGTTGTAGGCCGAGGACGAGTAGGCGTTGGTCAGCCGCGAGCTGCGCCAGGTGATGTTCTTCTCGTACAGGAACGGCATCGACACGGCCAGGTCGGCGACCTTGTGGTTCATGTCCGCGTAGATCTGGCCGGCCTTGGCGGGGTCGGTCTCCTTGAGCGCGTCGTCGAAGTCCTTGTTGATCGCCTTGTCGTTGGTCTCGGTGACGTTGTAGTTACCGGTCTGCTGGATGAAGCGGCCGTCGTACAGCGGGCGGGAGAAGCCCTGGCCGGTCGGGAAGTCGGGGCCCCAGCCGGTCATGCTCATCCCGTAGCCGCGCTTGTGCATCACGGACGGGGAGCCGGTGATGCTCGCGGACGAGCCGCCCTCGATCTCGTTGATGTCGAGCTTGATGCCGACCTTGGCCAGCGACTCCTGGAGCGCCTCGGCGGCCGCCGTCTCGTTCGGCTGGTCGTTACGGGAGACGATCTTGGCGGAGAACCCGTTCGGCTTGCCGCACTGCTTCAGCTCGTCCTTGGCCTTGGCCGTGTCCGGCTTGCCCTTGCGCTTCATGACGCCGTACGGGTCGTAGTCGTCCGAGCCCTTGACGCTCTTGGGGAGCATGTTGGTGGCGAGGTCACCACCGGCCTGCGGGCCGCCGCGGGTGGTCTGGAGCTGGGTGTAGTCGGTCGCGTAGAAGACCGCCTTGCGGCAGTGGATGTTGTCGAACGGCTTCACCTTGGTGACGAGGTCGACGTACCGGACGAAGTTCGTCTCGATGTTGTCGACGTTGCCCTTGTGCTCCTTGAGCGCGGCGGCCCGGCCGGACTGGCCCATGCCGGTGGCGCTGAGGAAGACGTCGTAGTCTCCCTTGACCAGCAGCTTGTCGATGGCTTCGAGGTTGGAGTTGAAGGTGACCGTGACCTGGTCCGGCAGGGCGGCGCGGACCGGGTCGGACGACTTCTTCCACTTGGCGTTGCGCACCAGGGCCAGGCTCTTGCCCGGGGTGTACGACTTGAGCTTGTACGGCCCGGAGGAGAACGGCCGGTTGGTGTACTGGGCGCCGGTGTCCTTCTCGCGCTTCACCGGGGAGCCGGTGGGCATGGCGAGCATCTGCTCGAAGTCACCGTTGGGCTGGGCGAGACGGAAGGTGATGGTCTTGTCGTCCGGCGTCTCGATCGCCTTCAGCCCGAGCTTGTCCTTGGACTTGTCCTTGTACGGGCCCGGGTACTCGCCCTTGGGGTCGAGGGCCTGGCGCAGATAGTCGGGGCCGCCGGAGATCACGTCCTTGGCCCAGATGCGCTCGATGCCGTACTTGACGTCCTTGGAGGTGATGGCCGAGCCGTCCTCCCAGGTGATCCCGTCGCGCAAGGTGTAGGTGTACGTCTTGCCGCCGTCGCTGATCTTGGCGGTGGAGGTGGCCAGGTCGGGGACCAGTTCGTTGGACGCCTCGCCCGGCTTCGGCGCGTAGGTGATGAGTTGACGCGAGTAGAACCGGGCGAAGTCCCAGGCGAAGCCGTAGTACTGGCGCTGCGGGTCGAGCGAGTCGAAGTTCTGCTTGTTGATGAACTTCAGGGTGCCGCCCTTCTTGGTGGACTTGTTGGCGACGCCCTTCGCCCCCGCGTTGAATCCGGCACCGGAGGATTTGTCGTCGCTGCCGCCGCCGCACGCCGCGGTGGCCAGCAGGGCGCAGACGACAGCCGTCGCGCCGACGATCCGCCTGCTTCTCGACGAACGTAGGGGTTTCATGGTTCCTGCAACCTCCGGGATAGCGGTACGTGGCATGGCGCGGGGAAAGCTTCGGGGAGCCGCCTGGCATCCGCGGCCGGGGCGCCTCATCGGGTGCCCTTGGGGTCGAGGGCGTCGCGGACGCCGTCGCCGAACAGGTTGAAGGCCAGCACGGTCACGAAGATCGCCGCACCCGGGATGATCATGAACATGGGATCGTCCTCGTAGGTGCCCACCGCTTTGGAGAGCATCTGCCCCCAGGACGCGGTCGGCGGTTTCACGCCCGCCCCCAGGAAGCTGAGCGCCGCCTCGGTGAGGATGTTGGTGGGGATCATCAGCGTCGCGTAGACGGTGATCGGCGCCACCAGGTTGGGCAGCAGCTCCCGGAAGAGGATGTAGCGGCGGCCGGCGCCGAGGCTGCGCGCGGCCTCCACGTACTCCTTCTCGCGCAGCGACAGCGTCTGGCCGCGCACGATGCGGCCGACGTACGGCCAGCCGAAGAAGCCGATGACCGAGACCAGCACCGCGATGCGCACCCCGCTGCCGGTCAGGCCCAGCAGGTCGTTAGGGAGCACCGAGACCAGGGAGATGATGAACAGCAGCTGCGGGAAGGCCAGCAGCATGTCCATCACCCGGCTGATCACCGAGTCCACCCAGCCACCGAAATATCCGGCGATGATGCCGAAAACAGTGCCGAGGACGACGGCGACCAGGGCCGCGAGGAAGGCCACCAGCAGCGAGATGCGCGCGCCGTAGACCACGCGGCTGAACACGTCGCGGCCGTTGGAGGGCTCGACACCGAAGAGGAAGTCCGAACTGATGCCGCCCAGGCTGCCCTTGGGGGTACCGAAGAGGGGGTCGATCTCCTCCTGGTGGAACTCGTTGGGCGGGTGGCCCAGCAGGCTCACGATCAGCGGCGCGAAGATCGCCACTAGCACGAGAAAGACGACCACGGCTCCGCCCGCAAGCGCCAACTTGTCGCGTTTGAGGCGTCTCCAGGCGATCTGTCGCAGCGATCTTCCCTCGACCGACGCCTTGACCACATTCGCCGCCACATCGGCAGTCGCCACCGGCTCTGCGTCGGTGCTCGTGCCGTGCAATGGTGCCGTCATCGTGGTGGGGACCCCTCTCGACCGGTGGTGACCGGCCCACGACTCGCCGCTGTGGCGGCTTAAGTTCACAAGGTGAGCGAAAGGGGTCGTTTTACGGAACCGCGCCCCTTGGAGCGGGAGTCTTCATCGCGTTTGTGATCACCCGCCAGTACCCACGGGCAATGGATGCCTAACCGTGATGTGCAGTAAGCGGTTCCGGTATACGGACAGTTGTGACCCGAAAACGCATCAGTAACAAACGCCCACCGCGGGAAGTTCGCGGTGGGCGGTTCAGGTAAGCGGACTCAGCGCAACGGCCCGTACGCGCTCAGTACGCGTGCCGGGGCGGCGGATAGCCATAGCCGTACGACGGGGGCGGCGGCGCGGGCGCGGCGTTGTAGGCGTCGCGGTCGAAAAACGGCCGGGCGTTGGCGCGCATCCACATCGCCACCGGATCGTGCTCGTCCGACAGCTCGACCGTGGAGACCGGCAGCCCCTCCGGCACCACGCCGACGGACTGCTGCATCATCAGCCGCACGGACTCCACGGCCTGCTGGCCGTTGTCGTACAGATCGAGCCCAATGGCCAGGTACGGGGCGCCCAGCGCGGGCTGCACCCAGGCCCGGCGCAGCGAGCGCACCGCGACGGTGCGATGCGCGTTCTGCCCCAACAGGGCATAGAACTGCGGGATTTCGATGACCGGATCGGTCACCCGCAGCGGACCGGCGGGCAGCCGGTCCAGCCCGCCCGCGATCCGCCGCAGGTCGAGCCAGGGAATGCCGACGCCGCCGCCGGGGGCGTGCGGGTTGAGCCACAGGCCGTAGTGGTCGCGGTAGAGGGAGTCGGCGATCCGGCGCGCGTCCACCACCTCATGCGCACGATTCCAGCCACTGGCGGCGAGTTCCTGAGCGGACGTCACACACGGTGCGTAACCGTGGCCGTCCATGTCCATGTTGCCGTACTGGGCGTCGGGATCGCCGGGCGCACCGTGCCACAGCAGCATCCAGACCTGACCCTCGGAGAGGGCGCGCAGCAGCGCCTCGTAGGCGTCGTACCGGCCGGGAGCGACCTGCTCCAGCATCCGCTCGACCTGCCCGGCAGCCGCCCCCCAATCCGCGCCCGCGCTCACCTGGGTCCGCCCCTCTCTCGGCCTTGCCCGCACTCACCGGGACGCGCGCCGCCCCGACTGGTCATCCAACCAGCTTACGGTCCCCCGTGGCCGTCCCCGGAGTGCGTCACAGGTCACGGTCGTAGAACGGCCGTACGCGCTCCAGCATCCACGTGGCCACGGGATCACCCTGCGCGACGTCCAGCGCGACGAGCTGAACGGTCCACGGCACCGGCACCGCGCCGAGCGCCCGGCCGAGCGCCTCCACCGCGAGGGCCTGTCCCTCCGGGTCCGGCGCGTCCAGCTGGACACCGACGAAGAGCGCAGGCTGATCACCCTCGACGCTGGCCAGGGCGCGCCGCGCGGTGCGTACCCCGGGCTCCCTCGCGAACTCGATCCCGGCGGCGGCCAGGAAGTCGACCGGCTCCTCCTGCCAGTCGGGCTCGAACAGCCGCACCCGGCCCCCGCGCGCCGGGCCGTCCAGCGCGCTGCGCCCGGCCTTGCACAGCTCCTCGACCGCGGACGGCGGCAGCGGGACGCCGACCGGCCCGTCCGGGTTCACCACGATGCCGAGCTGCGGCGGCAGCCCGCGGGCGAACTCCACGGCCGGGGCGACCGTGAACGACATATGGGCGCCCACGATCTGGAGGAACTGCTGCTCGGAGCTGAAGACCGGCACGAACGCCTGGCCCTCGATCTCCACGGTGGGCAGGTCGAGGCTGTGGCTGTCGGGGCCGCCGCCGTTCGGCAGCGGGATCCAGACATGGCTGCGGGCGAGCGTCTCGACGATCCGCGCTCCGGCACCCGCGACCCCGATCGAGGCGGCGAGCACCTCTTCCAGCTCATTGCCGGGAAACGCGGGATAAGCGCCGTCGGGAAATCCTCCGTGAGCGGGGGTTATGCCCTGGTGCTCCGGGATACTCATCTTCGTCCAACCGCCATCTCGTCCGACCTGCACCAGCACCCTAACGGCTGCGCGGCGAAAGGCCATGGGGCGCCCGGGCATCTCCACAGCACTTCCTCACGCCGGGGGCACGCGGGGGCACATCGGGAGCGCGCCGGGGTCGCGGTGAGGGCGCGGTGAGGGCGCGGTGAGGGCGGGCCACCGAAAGGTGCCGTTACGTTCGGTCACCTTCCGGTGGCTCGTTTCCTACTGGTGCCCGACTCGCATGTCACTCGAAGGAGATGCCCCGCAACCGGCTCGCGGCTGCCCGGTCCAGCAGAACGGCGGAGGTGCAGCCCTCGGGCGGCAGCCCGCCCTCCACCCGCGTCACCAGCCGGCCCATCGCCCGCCGGTGCCGCCCGAAGGCGAAGCCGGAGACCCCCCGGCCGCGGGCGGCCTGGCCCTCCAGGGCGACCGCGGGGTCCACGTCCAGCAGCACCAGATGCAGCCCGCGGCCGGTGCGCCGGGCGTCCCGGGCCAGCCAGCGGCGCACCCAGGGCTGGGATCCGCAGTCATGGACGACGACGCTGGCGCCCGAGCGGACCGCCCGGCGCAGCCCCACGTAGTGGGCGCAGCGGACGAGCGGCCGGTAGACGGCGTACGGCAGCCAGCGGGGCATGCGTCTTTCCCAAGTCTCCCGGGTGTTCTGCGAGTCCACCCGCACCACGGGCCTGCCGCCCGGGTCGCACCCGGGGACGACCCGGCTGATCAGGGTCGACTTGCCGCTGCCGGGCAGCCCCGAGGCGATGATCAGGTCACGCGCCGGGTAGCGCAGCTCCGCCCCCACCCCGCCGCGCAGATCGTGGACGGCCGCATGGCGATCCGGTCTGACCGTGCCGCCCGACGCCGTCCGCTCCTGCGGCGTCCGCTCCTGCCGCGCGGGCAGGGGTCCTCGGGTGGTCGCGTATGTTCCCTGCCCGTGCACCGTGATCGTCCTCCAAGGTCGGTCAAGCGGCTCCGTACCCCGAGAGTGTCAAGAAAAGGTAATGGCCATCAAGGAGGCCCCGGCGCGACCCCGCTCACAGAACAGCGCCAAGATCTGGGGTTCCCTTCCGGAGCGGACGTGCGATGATGGCCGCGCCAACCGCATACGCCAACTGCATACCGGCCGCTCGAATCCGCGCGGGAGAGTCCTCGGTCACCGGCTCCGCCGACTGTTCCGAGGCGCCGAAGGAGCAAGCCCTCCCTTGAATCTCTCAGGCCCCGATACCGCACGGATGAGGCAGATCTGAAAAGCGGGCCACGCCGTCTGTGGCCCCACCCAAGGTGCAAGCCCGGCCAGTCCCGCCGCGCGGGAATGGTCACGGCGAACCTCTCAGGTTCCGATGACAGATGGGGAGGACGCTGTGCCGTCCTTGTCGTCCCATCCGCCCCACCCGCACGTCATCGTCGTGACCACGACCCTGGGAGCCGCACCATGACCGACGCCCCGCCCACGCCCCGCCGCACCGCGCTGGACGCGGTCCACCGTGCGCTCGGCGCCACCATGACCGACTTCGCGGGCTGGGACATGCCGCTGCGGTACGGGAGCGAGCGCGACGAGCACACCGCGGTGCGCACCCGCGCCGGGCTCTTCGACCTGTCCCACATGGGTGAGATCGCTCTCACCGGGCCGCAGGCCGCCGACGCCCTCGACCACGCCCTGGTCGGCCATCTCTCGGCGCTCGCCGTGGGCCGCGCCCGCTACACCATGATCTGCGACAGCGAGGGCGGCATCCTCGACGACCTGATCGTCTACCGGCTCGCCGAGCAGGAGTTCCTGGTCGTGGCCAACGCCTCGAACGCCCAGGTGGTGCTGGACGCGCTGACCGAGCGCGCCACCGGCTTCGACGCCGCCGTACGGGACGACCGCGACGCGTACGCACTGCTCGCCGTCCAGGGCCCGCAGTCCCCCGGGATCCTGAAGGGCCTGACCGACGCCGACCTGGACGGGCTGAAGTACTACGCGGGGCTGCCGGGCACCGTCGCGGGCGTGCCCGCCCTGATCGCCCGCACCGGCTACACCGGTGAGGACGGCTTCGAGCTGTTCGTCGCGCCGGACGACGCCGAGCGGGTCTGGCAGGCGCTGACCGAGGCGGGCGCCCCGGCGGGCCTGGTGCCGTGCGGGCTGTCCTGCCGGGACACGCTGCGTCTTGAGGCGGGGATGCCGCTGTACGGGCACGAGCTGGGCACCGACACGACCCCCTTCGACGCGGGGCTCGGCCGGGTGGTGAAGTTCGCCAAGCCCGGCGACTTCGTCGGCCGCGGTGCGCTGGAGGCCGCGGCGCGCGAGGCCGAGGCCCGGCCGCCGCGCACGCTGACCGGACTGGTCGCCGAGGGCCGCCGGGTGCCGCGCGCCGGATACGCCGTGCTGGGCCCCGACGGGTCGGAGATCGGCCGGGTCACCTCGGGCGCCCCGTCCCCGACGCTGGGGAAGCCGATCGCCATGGCGTACGTCGACGCGGAGCACGCCGCGCCCGGCAGCCCGGGAGTGTCGGTGGACATCCGCGGTACCCGGGAGCCGTACGAGGTGGTCGCGCTCCCCTTCTACCGCCGCGAACGCTGAAACCTCCGTTTCCGGCGTCTTCCGGCCCCGCGCACGGGAAAGCCTCCCCTTCTATGACCGCGCGCGCCGAAACCTCCCGTGACCCGTCTGTCTCACCACTGAAGACCCGTTTCCCAAGCACACCCCTCTATCCAGGAGAATCGGACCATGAGCAACCCCCAGCAGCTGCGCTACAGCAAGGAGCACGAGTGGCTGTCGGCCGCCGACCAGGACGGCGTGTCGACGATCGGCATCACCGAATACGCGGCCAACGCGCTCGGCGATGTCGTGTACGTCCAGCTCCCGGATGTCGGCTCCACCGTCGCCGCCGGTGACACCTGCGGTGAGCTGGAGTCCACGAAGTCGGTCAGCGACCTGTACGCGCCGGTCTCCGGTGAGGTCACCGAGATCAACGAGGACGTCGTGAACGACCCGGCGCTGGTGAATTCCGCCCCCTTCGAGGGCGGCTGGCTGTTCAAGGTGAAGGTGACGGACGAGCCGGGCGACCTGCTCTCCGCCGAGGAATACGCCTCCTTCTCCAACAACTGACCCTCCTTACTCGATCGGGACCCTGATGTCGCTTCTGAACAGCTCCCTTCACGAGCTCGACCCGGACGTCGCCGCTGCTGTCGACGCCGAACTCCACCGCCAGCAGTCCACCCTCGAAATGATCGCCTCGGAGAACTTCGCTCCGGCCGCCGTCATGGAGGCCCAGGGCTCGGTCCTGACCAACAAGTACGCCGAGGGCTACCCCGGCCGCCGCTACTACGGCGGCTGTGAGCACGTCGACGTGGTCGAGCAGATCGCCATCGACCGCATCAAGGAGCTCTTCGGCGCCGAGGCCGCCAACGTCCAGCCGCACTCCGGCGCCCAGGCGAACGCCGCCGCGATGTTCGCGCTGCTCCAGCCCGGCGACACCATCCTCGGGCTGAACCTGGCGCACGGCGGCCACCTCACCCACGGCATGAAGATCAACTTCTCCGGCAAGCTCTACAACGTGGTGCCCTACCACGTGGACGCCGAGACCGGTCTGGTCGACATGGACGAGGTCGAGCGCCTGGCCAAGGAGCACCGCCCCAAGCTGGTCATCGCGGGCTGGTCGGCGTACCCGCGCCAGCTGGACTTCGCCGCCTTCCGCCGCATCGCGGACGAGGTCGGCGCGTACCTGATGGTCGACATGGCCCACTTCGCGGGCCTGGTGGCGGCCGGGCTCCACCCCTCCCCCGTACCGCACGCCCACGTCGTGACCACCACCACCCACAAGACCCTGGGCGGCCCGCGCGGCGGCGTCATCCTGTCCACCGCCGAGCTCGCCAAGAAGATCAACTCCGCGGTTTTCCCCGGTCAGCAGGGCGGCCCGCTGGAGCACGTCATCGCGGCCAAGGCCGTGTCCTTCAAGGTCGCCGCCGGCTCCGCCTTCAAGGAGCGCCAGGAGCGCACGGTCGAGGGCGCCAAGATCCTCGCCGAGCGGCTCACCCAGGCCGACGTGACCGAGGTCGGCGTCTCCGTCCTCTCCGGCGGCACGGACGTGCACCTCGTCCTGGTCGACCTGCGCAACTCCGAGCTGGACGGCAAGCAGGCCGAGGACCGCCTCCACGAGGTCGGCATCACGGTCAACCGCAACGCCATCCCGAACGACCCGCGGCCCCCGATGGTCACCTCGGGTCTGCGCATCGGCACCCCGGCGCTCGCCACCCGCGGCTTCACCGCCGAGGACTTCCGCGAGGTCTCGGACATCATCGCCGAGGCGCTCAAGCCCTCCTACGACGCCGAGGCGCTGAAGGCGCGGGTCACCGCCCTCGCCGACAAGCACCCGCTGTACCCGCACCTGTCGAAGTAACCCGGGTCCGGCCCCTGGGGCCCGGACCCCGGGGGGCGCGCCCCGGCGCGCCCCCCGCACCGCACCACCCGCACGCGCCCCGCGTGCAGACGAAGGAGTCCCCGGTGGCCATCTCCGTATTCGATCTCTTCTCGATCGGCATCGGCCCGTCCAGCTCGCACACCGTCGGCCCGATGCGGGCGGCACGGTTGTTCGTCCTGCGGCTGAAGAACGAAGGGCTGCTGGCCCCCACCGCGGCGGTGCGGGCGGAGCTGTTCGGCTCACTCGGCGCCACCGGCCACGGCCACGGCACCCCCAAGGCCGTGCTGCTCGGCCTGGAGGGCCACTCCCCGCGCACCGTCGACGTCGAGGCCGCCGACGGCGAGGTCGAGCGCATCCGCAGCTCCAAGCGGCTGCGGCTGCTCGCCGCCGAGATCGAGGGCGGTCACGAGATCGACTTCGACGAGTCCGACGAGCTGATCCTGCACCGCCGCCGCTCCCTGCCGTACCACGCCAACGGCATGACCCTCTTCGCGTACGACGAGTCCGGCCATCCGCTGCTGGAGAAGACCTACTACTCGGTCGGCGGCGGCTTCGTGGTCGACGAGGACGCCGTCGGCGAAGACCGCATCAAGCTCGACGACACCGTCCTGAAGTACTCCTTCCGCACCGGCGACGAACTCCTGCGGCTCTCCCGCGAGACCGGCCTGTCCATCTCCGCGCTGATGCTGGAGAACGAGAAGGCGTGGCGCACCGAGGAGGAGATCCGCGCGGGTCTGCTGGAGATCTGGCGGGTCATGGAGTCCTGCGTCTCCCGCGGCCTGTCCCAGGAGGGCATCCTGCCCGGCGGTCTGAAGGTCCGCCGCCGCGCCGCCAACGCCGCCCGCGCCCTGCGCTCCGAAGGCGACGCGGCCGCCCGCGCGATGGAGTGGGTGACCCTCTACGCCATGGCGGTCAACGAGGAGAACGCGGCCGGTGGCCGCGTCGTCACCGCCCCCACGAACGGCGCCGCCGGAATCATCCCGGCCGTCCTGCACTACTACACCCGCTTCGTCCCCGGCGCCGACGAGGAAGGCATCATCCGCTTCCTCCTCGCGGCCGGTGCCATCGGCATGCTGTTCAAGGAGAACGCCTCCATCTCCGGCGCCGAGGTCGGCTGCCAGGGCGAGGTCGGCTCCGCCTGCTCCATGGCCGCCGGGGGCCTCGCCGAGGTGCTGGGCGGCAGCCCGGAACAAGTCGAGAACGCCGCCGAGATCGGCATGGAACACAACCTCGGCCTCACCTGCGACCCCGTCGGCGGGCTCGTGCAGATCCCCTGCATCGAGCGCAACGGCATGGCCGCGGTCAAGGCCGTCACCGCCGCACGGATGGCGCTGCGCGGCGACGGCCGCCACCATGTCTCCCTCGACAAGGTCATCAAGACCATGAAGGACACCGGCGCCGACATGAAGGTCAAGTACAAGGAGACGGCGCGCGGCGGCCTCGCGGTCAACGTCATCGAGTGCTGACCGTGACGACTTCCGGACGCGGCTCCTCGTCACCTCGACCGAGTCGTCCGCGTTCCGGGGCGGGATAGGGGAGCTGTTCGCCTGGCCACGCCGGTGGGTCTCGCGGTCTCCACGAGCTTCGGGGGTCGGCTGGGCAAGCTGACCGTTCTGTCGCACGGCGTCGGCCACCCGAGCAGCTCTTCGATCCGGCGTACGGAGCCGCGAGCCGACGTTCGGCCTGTCGGCCGAGTGGCTGCTGGTGGACGGGCGGCCGTTCGTGCGCCCATGACCCCGGCCCGGTCCCCGGCCGGACTGTATCCCTCGGGCACCCGCCCGGCAGGACGGACCGGCCGGGCGTCACCCCAAGTGCAGCAGCGCGATACCGGCGGCGCACAGAGCGATCCCCGCGAGGGCTATGCCCCCGCCCGACATCCGCAACCGCACTTCCGGCGACACCGGATACACGGGCTCGGCCGGCACACCCTTGCTCAGCCGCGCCCGCTGGACCCGCGCCCGCATCCGCGCGCCCTGATGGGTGGTCATCCCCCGCACGTCGAAGGTCAGCCCCAGCCCGTACAGCACGGAGGCCATCCCCGCGCGGAGGGCGCCGATGCCGAACGTCAGGGACGGGCCGGTGTGCGCGGTCAGCGGGAGCGACGAAATCATGAACCTAGCCGCGGCCGGTGACCAGCGGCTTCCCGGGCTCGGCGGGGCTCAGATCTGGCCGAGGTCGACTTCCACCGGGAACGGAGCCGCGACCTTCACCACGCCAGTGAACACGTCTCCCTCGCGATAGGCCCTGCTCGCGGGGTCGAGGACGTAGGTGTACACCAGCGGTACGCCGGTGGCGGCCTGCTCGATCCGCCAATAGAAGGCGATCCCGGCTTTCGCGTACTGGTCGACCTTGACGATCCGGTCGGTGGTCTCCGAACCCGGCGACACGACCTCGGCGACCAGCAGCACATGCTCGGGGCGGGTGGGCGTGACGTCGATCGTCTCAGCTCGGTACACGACCACGTCGGGACGGCGATTGGTGAGCGGAACGTCCTGAAGCCGGACGTCGAAGTCCGTGTCGGCGTTCCAGCCGGGCCCCGACGCGGCCTCCAGGGCGTTCGCGAGGATACGGGCCAGGCGGTTGTGCCGCTTGGACGCGCTGGGGCTCACGACGACCATCCCGTCCACGATCTCGACACCCGCGCACTGCTCCTCGGACCAGGAGTCGTACTGCTCGGCCGTGATCTGCTCGTGCATCCACGCGGGAGCGACCATCTCGGCGGTCATGACTCACCTCCATGAACCTGCGCGACGGGCCTGCCGTCATCGGGGGTCAGCCTACCGGGGCGGGCACCCCCATTCCGAAGTCAGTGATCCTCGCCCCAGAGGGGTTGGCCTCCCAGATGCCGCTCGATGACGTGCGCGATGTCAATGAGCCACTGTCTCAGCGGCACTCCGTCCGGAGGGCTGACACCCATGCCCAGCGCCGCGACCGCCCGGCGGAGCTCCCGGTCGCTTTCCGCCATGGCCAGCAACTGGGGGATCTCCTCGCGTGCCTGCCTCAGGTCATCCTGGGGATTTCCGCGCAGGTAGTCCTCCAGGGCCTCGCGATACGACGAGTATTCGTACGAGAAGTCCTGGTGGAAGTAGCCGCCGATGAGCTGATTGAGCTCAGGAAAACACTCTTCCCACTCCCAACCCATTTGCGGAGCCTGTGCGGAATAGTCACTGGGCTTCTGCTGGGAAGCCCGGATGTGATCCCGTGCGATACTCAGAGATTCCTCGACCCCCCTCCCCTCCGTGGGGCGCACTTGAGGCATCAGGTCCACCTCATCGGCAATCTCAGGGGAGAACAAACCGACGCTGAGAAGGTCATCGAGCTCTTGGAGGACACGGTCACCGCGCTGCGGGAACCGCGAGATGACACGCAGATACCCTTCCAAGGCGGGACCCGGTCTGGCCGGAGTGTCGGTAAACGCATAGTCCGCGTGAGTGTACGCGCGGAGCAGGTTTTGAATCTCGTGGAATCGGTGGCCCGGCGCGGGAGAGTGGGGCATGGAGATCCCTTTCGGGAGGAAGCGTTCAGGGAACGGGGTAGGACGTCAGCACCCGATACCCTGATGCTGCCGATGGGTCACGCTTGAGAATAACCTTCACCTTGTTCACCCAACTCGGGGCGTCTCCTCTCAGATAGCTCTCCCTGGTGAGCGTCAGCCCTGTGTTCTCCCTGAAGACCGTCTCGGGTAGTGCGAGCCTCGGTTTCGAGCCGTTGAGCCACTCTGTGATCCTGCCCTGCTGTCGAGCCAAGACCTCGTCCACAAAGCGCTGAGCCGATTTCTCGTCGACGAAGCGGGAGTCGGCCTCAATGTTCGGCTGCGACCTCAGTCGACTCCGCATGTCACGAGTCGTCTTCTCCACATGGCGTTCGATGGTGTGAGACCCATTCTTCCCCTCATCCCCCTTGATGTCGGCGCGGTGTTCCTGCCTCGTCCTACCCTTACGTTTTTCCCGAGGCCAGGCGTTCCAGCCGTCAGGATTTCCTCCCGACCCGGCTCCGGCAACGCCCATCAGGACGACGCCCAGCGTGCCGTAGACCGCCGCGTGGACGGCCGCCTCGCGGGTGAGGGTGAAGGCGCCTGCCCGGGCGCCGGTTGCCAGGGCCAGGCCGAGGCCGCCGCCGGGTGGGAGGAGGGCCAGGAGGGACAGCAGGAGGAGGGCGAAGCCCAGGTAGGTGGCGAAGTCGTGGAGCGCGTCGAGGAGGTGGAGGGCGCGGATCACGGGGGCGGAGGGGGCCGTGCCGTCCGCCAGGCGCAGCAACAGCAGCGTGCCCATGACGCAGCCGCCCGCCGCGGTCCAGAGGCGGAGGCGGATGAGGGTCAGCACCTCGCCGTGGGGGAAGGCGCGGGTCGACCGCCAGGTGTGGAGGAGGCGGGCGAGGTGCCAGGCCGTCCAGAGCAGGCCCGCGGCGCCGACGCCGATCAGGAGGTACGGGCCGTTGCCCGAGGCGAAGTACCGCTGTACGTCGGCCCCGGCGGGGAAGGAGCCGATCGCCAGGAAGGCCAGGGTCGGGAGGGTCAGGGCGAGGGAGATGAGGACGTACCAGGTGCGCCGTCGGTCCCGCAGGCCGCGCGCGGCGCGTGTCACGGAGCGTAAGCCGACGCCACGCCAGGCGGGTTCGCGGTCCGAGGCGTCGATCTGGGCGGCGGACCAGGCGACCGTACGGTGCAGTGATTCCGCGCCGGGATACGGCGGACCGCCGCGCGCCATCCCGTAGAGCAGCGACCGCCGCAGCCGGGCGAAACGTAAGGCGATCAGCGCGGACCAGGGCACGCACCAGGCCCCGTACGCCGCGAGCGCGCTCAGGCCCGACCGCCCGGCCCGCTCCGCGGGCAGCAGGACGTCCGGCACGTAGGCCTTCCCGCGCCGCACCTGCCGCAGGTCGGCGGCCATGGCGACCGCCAGGCACACCAGCGGGACGGCCCACAGCGCACCCTCGAACGCGTCGACCGCGACGCGGCGCCCCGATCGGCCGGGTGGGCGGCGGCGTAGTTGGTCAGCATGTGCAGCACGCACGCGGCCACCGGCGGCAGGACACCGAGGGCCCGTACCCAGCCCTTCGCACGCAGCAGCACCCCGACGCCGAGCGCCGCGAGGGCCGTGTAGACCAGGTGGGGGCTGGCGCCCACACCGGGAGCGCGGTCACCGAGCTCCAACGCGCCCTGCGGGGCGGGGAACCAGGCGGAGAGGACCTGCTCGGGGCCCGGGATGTACGGCGCCCGGAGGCTGTCCGGGATGGCCCAGCCACCGGCCGGGTGCGGGATCGCCCGGGCCGCGTCCAGCCCGTACCGCGCCACGGCTTCGAGCAGCCCGAACCCGGCTCCGAGAGCCGCGCCGAGGACGACGTGGTCCGTCAGGCCCCACTGACGGCGGATCCTGACGTTCCACGCCATGAGCAGCAGGGGCGCGAGCTTCACCAGCTCTTCGATGACCGGGTCGACCGTGTAGCCGGCGGTCCGCACGACGTTGGTCAGCGACCCTGGTCTCGGCGACACCGCGCGTGTACGCCAGCTCCAGCAGCGCCGCCGCCACCCCGCACCCGTAGACGCCGACGGCGATGCCCACGAGCACCGTGGATATGCGCAACGACCGGGTCGGCGCGGACAGCACCAGCAGCTGCGCCACGCCGTACACGGTCGCCGCCACCATGAGCAGCGCCACGCCCAGCCCCCCAACGGATGTCCGATCCGGATGGCGAGGCTAGAGGTCGGGCATGTGCGCGACAAGGGACTTTTCCCGCGAGGGGGACGCGAGTGCCCGTAGACCGGGACGTCCGACCAGGTGAGAGATCACGCCGCGGGGGAACCCATAGGCGAATGGACGGCCAGAGGAGCACACGCGGTGGGCATGACGAGGAACGGACGAGGCGGGGGCGGGTGTGGACGTGGGGGCATCGGGCGGCGATACAGCACGGGCCCGAGCGGCACACGCTGCTGCTGATCGGCAAGAGCACCCTCGCGGCCACCCTCGCCTGGTTCATCGCGGCGGATCTGCTGCACGCGCAGTCGCCCGCGTTCGCGCCCTTCTCCGCCGTCCTCATCATGAACGTGACGGTGTACCAGTCGATCGCGCAGTCCCTGCGCTATGTCGCCGCGGTGGTGACGGGGGTGGCGGTCCAAGCGGCGCTGGGGTTTCTGGCGGGGCCGGATCCGTTGACGTTCGTGCTGGTCGCCGCCATCGCGCTGACGATCGGGCAGTGGAGGGCGCTGGGGGCGCAGCGGTCGCAGGTCGCGACGGCGGCGTTCTTCGCGTTCTCCACCTATGCCTCCGCGACGAGCAATGCGGAGCGGGCGACCCAGCTGGGGCAGATCGTGCTGCTCGTCCTCATCGGGTGTTCGCTCGGGCTGCTGGTGAACGTGGTGCTCGTGCCGCCGCTGCGGTACCGGAGCGCGGAGTACGGGATCCGGGCCCTGGCCGGGGCGCTGGAGTCGCTGCTCGCGGACATGGGACCGGCGATGCGCGACGGGGAGTTCGCCGAGGAGCACGCACGGCACTGGCGCTCCCGGTCCAACCACGCCCAGGCGCTGGTCACTCAGGCGAGGTCGGGCCTGCGGACCGCGGAGGAGAGCGTTCCGTTCAATCC
Source organism: Streptomyces sp. BRA346 (assembly GCF_052851135.1). Classification (NCBI taxonomy): domain Bacteria; kingdom Bacillati; phylum Actinomycetota; class Actinomycetes; order Kitasatosporales; family Streptomycetaceae; genus Streptomyces; species Streptomyces sp. BRA346. Next base: position 89,523 of record NZ_JAIWIH010000018.1, read on the forward strand.
GCGGCGGCTGCTGCCGCAGCACCGGGGGCGCACCTCGTTCGCGAACTACCGTGCCGTGCTGGACGCGTTGGAGCGGGCCGCGCATCAACTGGCGTCGCTCACCAGGAGCCTGGAGCGGTGGCGCGAGGAGGAGCGGGACGACAGCTACCGGCAGTTTCTGCGGTGCCACGGCACCTTTCTCGGCTCGCTGGAGGAGATCGTGCGGGTGCTGGCCCAGCTGGACGAGACGCATCTGCGGGACCAGGCCGCGCAGTTGTGCGAGCTGGCCGAGGACATGCAGGAGCAGCGCCGGACCGTCACCGAGCAGGCGGAGAGCGACGGTCTGCCGCTGGGCGACCCCACCCGGCCGTACGGGGTGCTGGTGATCGAGGCCACGCGGCTGACGGAGGAGTTCCAGTACACCTGCGACGTTCTCCAGACTCATGTGCAAGGGTGAGTCCGGGGCAACGGCATAGCATGACGGCAGGGGAGAAAATCACATTTCCCGGCCAAATCAGTCGCACGTGCAAATACCCTGCGTGACCCCCACAGCGTTGCGTAGGGTTCTGGACCGGGCATGACAAGGGAGACGCCCGTTCCCCCTTCTCACCTTCTCCCCTAGGCAGGAACCATGCTGCACGGCATCGACGTGAGTTCGCACCAGTCCAGCTTCGACACGGACGGACTGGCCTTTGTCTTCATCAAGGCCACCGAGGGTCGGTCGTACATCAACCCGAAGCAGTCCTCCCAGGCGGCCAAGGCGCGGAAGGCGGGGTGTGTCGTCGGCTTCTACCACTTCCTGTGGCCCGGGAACATCGCCGCGCAGGCCCGGTACTTCGTCGACAAGTGCGCCTCCCAGAAGCACGATCTGCTGGCCGTGGACTGGGAGACCACGGGCTCGGGGACGTATGCCAGCAACGCGGAGAAGGACCGGTTCATCCGGGAGGTCAAGAAGCTGCGGCCCACGCACCGCGTGATGCTGTACTGCAACCGGAATTTCTGGCTCAACCACGACACCACCTCCTACGCGGGAGACGGGCTGTGGATCGCCGACTACGTTTCGGCGGGCAAGCCGCGGATCAAGGCGAAGTGGCGGATCCACCAGTACACCGACCGGCCGGTGGACAAGAACGTGGCGGACTTCTCCAGCAAGGCGTCCCTGAAGACCTGGGCCACGGTCACCCGGGTGGCGAACGCGGTCGAGGACCTCGTGGACGGCGACGACGACGAGCAGGAGCGCACGCAGAGCGAGGCGTGAGGGCCGCCGTCCGGGCTGGCCGGGGGCATTGTCGGTGGGAGCGCCTACGCTTTCCGGCATGAGCTACGCAGACCTCCGCGAACTCCGCAGCGCGCTCACGACCGCGTCCGACATCGCCTTCTCGCTCGACGCCGCGCCGTCGGACCAAGAGACCGAGCAGCTCACCGATGCCCTGCGCCGGGCGCTCGCCGCGGCCGGTGCGCTGACCGCCGAGCACGGGACGACCGGATGCTCCCAGCATCCGCGCGGGGCGGTCGACCCGCTGTACGGGGATCCGGACGATCCGCTGCCGCCCGGGTACGGCCGCTGCCTGCTGTGCAACGACCGCCGGCGGCGGGCGAGCGCACAGCGGCGCGGCTGGCGCTGACGCGCCGCCGGCGCCGCCGTGCGGCCCGGCCGAACCCGGTGGGTCAACCCTTGTTCTGCGCGGCCCAGAACTCGTCGAAGTTGAGCTGACCGTCGCCGTTGCCGTCGTGGGCGTTGATCACGGCCTGGGCGACGGGCTCCGTGACATACGGGTCCCCCAGCTGCGCCATCACGCTCTTGTACTCGGCCGCCGTGATCAGCCCGTCCCCGTTGAGGTCGTACCGCTCGAACGCTTTGCGCGCCGCCTCGATGTCCGCCACCTGTTCCGCCCCTTTCGTGCGTGAGTCTGACCCGCACAGATTAGCGGCCCCTGGCCAGAGGTCAGGCGAGCGTCCGTTCAGCCCTGGTTGACCAGCTCCATATAGCGGTCCCAGTCCCACAGCGGACCGGGGTCGGTGTGGTCGGAGCCGGGGACCTCGCTGTGGGCGATGATGTGGTCGCGGTCCTTGGGGATGGCGAAGCGGTCGCAGACGGCGGCGGTGAGGGCGGCGGACGAGGCGTACATCTCGTCGGTGAACCAGGAGGGGTCGTCCACCCAGCCCTCGTGTTCGATGCCGATGCTGCGGTTGTTGTAGTCCTTGTTGCCCGCGTGCCAGGCAACGTCCTTCTCGCGGACGAACTGCCCGATGTAGCCGTCGGCCGAGGCGACCATGTAGTGGGTGGAGACCTGCCGGGCCGGGTCCTGGAAGATCTTCACCGCGTCCTGGAAGGTCTCCTGCGTCACATGGATGACGACGACCTCGATCGGATACGCCGTGGGGCGGCTGGAGACACGGTAGTTGGAGGTGGAGGCCGGGATCCAGTGGGTGGGGGGATAGGCGGCGGCGCGGCGGAGGCGTCTGTCACCGGCGTGGGCGGTGGCGGTGGTGGCGGCGAATGCGAGGGCGGCGGCGCCGAGACCGGCGCCGGATCGGAGGAGGGTGCGTCGGGTGGGGGCAGGGCCGTGCGCTTCCATGGGGGGCTCCCGAATGCAGTGCCAATACAGGGATCTGACGGGATGTGACGCGCGTAGCGCGGATTCCATGGTGAAGCGTCGGCAGGGCCATGCCAAGAACCGACAGGCATAAGATGAACAACAAAGGAAACTCACACTTATACCCGCCATTAACAAGGTAGGTGTCAGAGCTCACCTTGGATTGAGTTGGTGGTGATCTACCGGGTCTGCAATAGTCAGGACCGCGACCCCCATTGACCCGGGCCCGGTCGTTCCCCGAATGCCGCGGAGCCACACCCCTTCCGCTCCGCGGCGGGGCGGACAGAGGTCCCCGGACCGTCACACGAGGACGGTCGGGACCTCTGCCCTTGGTCACTCCCTACGACGTACGCCGCTCACGCGCTCTCCGTGACCCGCATCTCGAACCACGTCGTCTTGCCGCACGGCAGCAGGTCCACACCCCACCGCTGGGAGAGCTGATCCACCAGCATGAGGCCGCGCCCGCTGGTGTCGAGCGCCCCCACCGGCAGCAGACACGGCAGCCCGCGCGACGGATCGCGCACCTCGACCCGGATCCAGCCGCGGCGGCGCAGCATCCGCAACCCGAAGGTGCGGGCGCCGGTGTGCCGTACGGCGTTGCCCACCAGCTCCGAGACGAGCAGCACCGCGTACTCGGCGAGCTGGCAGGCGAGCCCCCAGTCGCGCAGCACCACGAATTCGGTCAACCGGCGGGCGGTGGCCGCGGATTCGGGCCGGGACGGCAGCCGCACCTCTTCGTCCGCAGGATTCCCGAACAGTTCGAGCGCCCTGAGAGCCGGATCCTCCTCGGCGGACGGCAGCCGCCGGACCGCAGCCGTACCAGTGCGCTGCTGCGGCTGCTCCATTCCCTCCAAGCCCGCCATGCCCCCCATGATGGCCGCCCGAAAGGCCGTCCGGGGCGGAACCAGGGGATTCCGAACACCGGAGCCCCAGGCTCCACAAACCGATCCCATCTATCCCATTGGCAGCGCAGGGAGTCAAAACACCCCACCTGACCAGCGATGTCACCGCGCGTACAGCTGATCACCCAGCGTACCGGAACCGGCCATCGGGCGGCCGCCCGGCGGCCGAAGAAATTCGCTCGCACGGGGCATACCCGGCCCGGGCGAAAGGGCTATGTCAAGAGAAACGGGCCTTGCCCGGGCCGTCCTCGACGAAGCTCCGCATTCCGATCTCCCGGTCCTCGGTGGCGAACAGTCCGGCGAACCAGTTGCGTTCGATGGCGAGCCCGGTGTCGAGGTCCGTCTCCAGACCCGCGTCCACCGACTCCTTGGCGGCGCGCAGCGCCATCGCCGGGCCCTTGGCCAGCTGCGCCGCCCAGGCGTGCGCCTGCTCGTACACCTCCTCGGCCGGTACGACCCGGTCGACCAGCCCGATGGCGACGGCCTCGTCGGCCTTCACCTGACGGCCCGTGAAGATGAGGTCCTTGGCCCGGGACGGGCCCACCAGCCGGGCCAGCCGCTGGGTGCCGCCCGCGCCCGGGATCAGCCCGAGCAGGATCTCGGGCTGGCCGAGCTTGGCGTTCTCGGCGGCGATCCGGAAGTCGGCGCACAGCGCCAGCTCGCAGCCGCCGCCGAGCGCGTAACCGGTGACGGCGGCGACCACGGGCTTGGGGATGCGGGCGACGGCGGTGAAGGCGTCCTGGAGGTCGCGGGAACGGGCCACCATCGCGGCGTGGTCCATGTCCCGCATCTCCTTGATGTCCGCGCCCGCCGCGAACACCTTCTCGCCGCCCCAGACGACCACGGCCCGTACGTCGTCGCGGCGGGTGACCTCCGCGGCGAGTTCCCGCAGCCGGTCCTGGGTGGCGACGTCGAGCGCGTTCATCGGGGGACGGTCGAGGCGGAAGGTGGCCACACCGTCGGCGACCTCAAGATTCACAGTCATACGCCGCAGATTAGTGGCCGCCCCGGCTCAGCGCCCCGGTGCGGCTACGCCTTCCACTGCTCCCAGGACATGTTCCAGTCGCTGAGCCCGTTGCCGGGCTGGATCGTTTCGTCGTCCGAGTTCTTCACGATGACCACGTCACCGATGAGCGACTGGCCGAAGAACCACGCCGCCGGGGTGGACGGATCACCTCCGCCGCGCTGGTCGAAGAGGCCGACGCAGCCGTGGCTGACATTGGCCGAGCCGAAGGTGGAGCGGCCCGCCCAGTAGTTGCCGTGGAGGAAGGTGCCGGAGTCCGACAGCCGCATCGCGTGCGGCACGTCCTTGATGTCGTACTCGCCCTTGAAGCCGACCGTCGCGCCGTCCATCCGGGTCACGGCGAGCTTCTCGCTGATGACCATGGTGCCGTTGTACGTCTCGTTGCCGGGCGCGCCCGCGGTGATCGGGATCGTCTTGAGGGTCTTGCCGTCCCGCTTGATCTTCATCGTGTGCGCCTTGGCGTCCACGACGGATATCTGGCTGCGGCCGATGGTGAACTTCACGGTCTTGTCCTGCTCCCCGTACACCCCCGGCCGTCCCTCGACGCCGTCGAGGTCCAGCTTCAGCGTCACCTTGGTGCCGGGCTTCCAGTACTTCTCGGGGCGGAAGTCCAGCCGGTCGTTGCCGAACCAGTGGCTCGCGATCGGCACGGACGGGGAGGCGCTGACCTTGATGGCGTTCTCGACCGCGCCCGGGTGGGTGATCCCCCGGTTGAAGCGGAGCGAGACCGGCATGCCGACGCCGACCTCGGAGCCGTCCTCGGGGCTGTAGACGCCGACGAAGGTCTCCTCGGGCTTCAGCGTGGTGAAGGTGGTGTGCTTGCGCGCCGCGCGGCCCTCCGCGTCCTTCGCGAGGGCGTCCACCGTGTACGTCGTGCCGGCGCGCAGGCGTCCGTCCGGCTTCCAGCTCGCGCCGCCGTCGGCCGTCTTCCCGGCGACCGCCCGGCCCTTCTCGTCCTCGACCTTGACGGAGGTCAGCGTGCCCTTGGCGGCGGTGACCTTGAGCGCGCCGCTGGTGGCGACGTCCTTCACCGCGTCCCCCGGCTCGACCGTGACCCGGGCCCGGGACGGCCGCGGCTTGGCGGCCTCGGTGCCGCCGCCCTTCTTCCCGTCGTCGCCGGAACCACCGCCTCCGGCGCACGCGGTCACCAGGGCCAGCAGCACCCCGAGCACCAACGCGAGAAGTCCCCTGCGGCCCCGCACGGTCGCCACCCCCGATATCGGCTGCATCCTCACCACAGCTCTCTCCCCTCTGCGGAACCGCAGCCCCCCGCGGCAGCTCCGACACGCACCCCGACGCGCACAGGCGCGCCTGCCGATAGGTAATCACATCGCACTGACAGCGGGATCATTTGCGATGATTACGGTTCAGTCCCAGGTGGGAGCGGTCCCCGTGACCGGCCCCGTGATCGCCCGCGTGATCGCCCGCGTGACCGGCGGCGGGCGCTCCCCCGCACCCCGCGATCGCGCCGCGGCGCGGAAACGTGAGGGGCGGCGGGATTGCGGGCACAACAGGGCTACGGGGCACAGCCGGACGCGGTCGGGACGCCGCGGGGCGGTGCCGCCCGGTCCGTCGGGCTCCGGACGGGAGGTGCGGAGCCCGGTCCGTGCGAGCCGCCGGAGGCGCATGTGTCGAAAGCAGTCGAGCAGCACACCCTGGAGCCCTCCGACGGCTTACCCGCGCCGCCCGCCGCCGGACCGGCGCTCCGCCGCCCCGCCGCGCCCGCGCCGCTGCCCGCCCCGCGCGGCGGCGCACCCGCGGCCGGGCCCACCGCCGGACCCGTGACCGGGCCCGCCGCCTGGCCGGGCAGCCCGCAGCCGCTCGGCGCGCGCGTGTGCCAGGGGCCCGACGGGCTGCCCGGCACCAACTTCGCGCTGTGGGCGGGCGGTGCGGAGGCCGTCGAGCTGTGCCTGTTCGACGACGACGGCACCGAGGTGCGCCACGCCCTGGCCGAGCAGACCGACGAGGTGTGGCACGGCTTCGTCCCCGGGGTGCTGCCCGGGCGGCGGTACGGCTACCGCGTACACGGCCGCTGGGACCCGTGGACCGGCGCCCGCTGGAACCCGGCCAAGCTGCTGCTGGACCCGTACGCGCGCGCCGTGGACGGCGACTTCGCGCCGGACGGCGGCCCGCTGCCCGCCGAGGTCTACGGCCATGTGCGGGACTGGCCGCAGCAGCACGTCGCCGACACCGTGCGGGACGAGCGCGACTCGGCCCCGTACGTCCCCAAGGGCGTCGTCGTGGGCGACGACGCCCCGGGCGGGCCGCCGGACGGGCGGGCCGACGACCGCCGCCCCGGGACCCCCTGGGCCGAGTCGGTGATCTACGAACTCCATGTGCGCGGCTTCACCATGCGCCACCCCGGCGTCCCGCCCGAGCTGCGCGGCACGTACGCCGGGCTCGCCCACCCCGCCGCGGTCGAGCACCTCACCCGGCTCGGGGTGACGGCGGTGGAGCTGCTGCCGGTGCACCAGTTCGCGCACGAGGACCATCTGCTGCGGCGGGGCCTGCGCAACTACTGGGGCTACAACTCCATCGGCTACTTCGCGCCGCACGCCGGGTACGCGGCCACCGGCACCCGGGGCCAGCAGGTGGGCGAGTTCCGGCAGATGGTGCGCGCCCTGCACACGGCCGGGATCGAGGTGATCCTCGACGTCGTCTACAACCACACCGCCGAGGCGGGCGAGCTGGGGCCGACCCTCTCGCTGCGCGGTATCGACAACCGCGGCTACTACCGGCTCCAGCAGGACCCGCGCCGCTACGCCGACTTCACCGGCTGCGGCAACACCCTCCAGACCGTCCGGCCGCACGTCCTCCGGCTGATCACCGACTCGCTGCGCTACTGGGTCACCGACATGGGCGTGGACGGCTTCCGCTTCGACCTGGCCAGCGCGCTGGCCCGCACCGCGACGCACGGCGTCGACATGCTCTCCCCGTTCCTCGCCGCGATCGCCCAGGACCCCGTGCTGCGGCGCGTCAAGCTGATCGCCGAGCCCTGGGACGTGGGCTCCGGCGGCTACCAGGTGGGCGCGTTCCCGCCGCCGTGGGCCGAGTGGAACGACCGCTACCGGGATGCCGTACGGGACTTCTGGCGCGGCGCGCTGCCCGATGTGCGCGACCTCGGCTACCGGCTCTCCGGCTCCAGCGACCTGTACGGACACGGCAGCCGCGGCCCGTGCGCCTCGGTCAACTTCATCACGGCGCACGACGGCTTCACCCTGCGCGACCTGGTGAGTTACGACCGCAAGCACAACGAGGACAACGGCGAGGGCAACCGCGACGGCACCCACGACAACCGCTCCTGGAACTCCGGCGCCGAGGGCGAGACCGACGACCCGGACATCCGCGCCCTGCGCCGCCGCAGGCTGCGCGGGCTGCTCGCCACCCTGCTGCTGTCCACCGGCGTCCCGATGCTCGTCGCGGGCGACGAGATGGGCCGCACCCAGGGCGGCAACAACAACGCGTACTGCCAGGACAACGCCACCGGCTGGGTCGACTGGTCGCTGCTGGACGACCCCGGCTGGCAGGCGCTCACCGACCTCACGGCCCGGCTGATCCGGCTGCGCCGCGCCCACCCGGTGCTGCGCCGGCCCGCGTTCTTCTCCGGCAGCGCCCGGCCCCCGGACGGCGTGCGCGACCTCGCCTGGTTCACGCCGCGCGGCGAGGAGATGACCGAATCCGACTGGTACGCGCCGACGACCGCCCTCGGCGTCCACCTCTCCGGCCGGGACCTGCCGCAGCGGGATCCGCGCGGCGCGCCGGTCACCGATGACACCTTCCTGGCGCTGCTCCACGCGGGCCCCGCGCCGCTGTCCTTCACGCTGCCCGGGCCGCCGTGGGCCGCGGGCTACGAGCTCCTCCTGGACACCGCGCGGGAGGACCAGGACGCGCCACCGGGCACGCGGTACGCGGCCGGCGCGTCGATCGAGCTACCGGAACGATCGGTTCTGCTGCTGCGCGCCCTCGGGGCCGAAGACCTACGCCAAAAAACCGAGTGAACGCTGTCAGTGGCGGACCGTAGTCTCGCCACCGATGGCTTTGAACCCGCCCCCCGCTGAAGCAGAGGGATTCCTGACTCAGGAAGCCCCTCAGGTCAGCGACCTGAAAGGACTTACTCCCTCAACACCAGCCGGGACGGAACCTGCCCGGTCGCCCGAAAGCACTGACTTGCGCTGGCTTGGCTCTCGCTCAGCGCGTTGTGCGTGCTTGGTTCTCGCAACGCACGACACGCACTTCACCCGATCGCGTGGGCGGTATTGCGCCCCAGAGGTGAAATAGGAGGCCAGGTGACGACACCGCCCCGTACCCAGGAGGGCGGCGCCGCCCCGCGGCACCGCTCCACCACGCGCTCCCTGTTGCGGCTGTGGCCCTATGTGCGCCCGGTGCGGGTCCGGCTGTTCTCGGCGGCGGGGGTGGCGGTCGTGGCCTCCTGCCTGGGCCTGGTCATCCCGCTCGTCCTCAAGTGGATGGTGGACGGGCCGGTGGCCGACCGCGACCCGGGCGGGGTGTGGCTGGGCGGTGCGCTGCTGTTCGCCCTCGGGCTGGCCGAGGCCGGGCTGTTCGGGCTGCGGCGCTGGCTGGTGGCGCGGCCGCTGGCGTCCGTCGAGGCCTCGATGCGGGCCTCCCTCTACCGCCATCTCCAGCGGCTGCCGGTCTCCTTCCACGACCGCTGGGCCTCGGGCCAGCTGCTGTCGCGCGCCACGACCGATCTGATGCTGCTGCGCCTGTTCCTGGCCTTCCCGCTGACCTTCCTGGTGGTCAACGGGGTCACCATCCTGGTCGGCTTCGCGATCCTGCTGGCGCAGCAGTGGACGCTGGGGCTGGTGCTGCTGGTCCCGGCCGTACCGCTGATGATCTTCTGCTCGCTGTTCGAGACGCGCTACGCGACCGTGGCCCGCACCGTCCAGGACCAGACCGGGGATCTGACGACGGTCGTCGAGGAGGGCGTGCTCGGCATCCGTATCGTCAAGGGCTTCGGCCGCCACCGCAGCCAGGCCCGCGCCTTCCGGGCTCTGTCGGAGCGGGTGCGGGCCACCGAGCTGCGCAAGGCGCGGCTGCTGGCGACCATCTGGGCGTTGATCATGACCCTGCCGGAGCTGGCGATCGGCGCGGCCCTGATCCTCGGCACCATCCAGGTCGCCGACGGCGACCTCTCGGCGGGCACGCTCGTCGCCTTCCTGTCCACGGCCCTGGCGCTGCGCTGGCCGGTGGAGTCGCTGGGGTTCCTGCTGGCGCTGAGCCAGGACGCGGCGACGGCCACCGACCGGTTCTTCGAGGTCATGGACGCCACCCCGGCGGACGCGGCGGACCGGCCCGCGTCCGTGCTGTCCCGGCAGCGGGGCGAGGGCGGGATGCGGTTCGAGGGGGTGGAGTTCCGGTACGACGACGCTCCCGCGGACGCCCCGCCCGTGCTGCGCGGGGTGGACCTGCACATACGGCCCGGCGAGACCATGGCGCTCGTCGGCGCGACCGGTTCCGGGAAGACCACGCTGACCGCGCTCGTACCGCGGCTGCTGGAGGTGACGCGCGGGCGGATCACCCTCGACGGGCGGGACATCACCGCGCTCCCCCGCGACGAGTTGCGCGCGCTGGTCGCCGTCGCCTTCGAGGAGCCCACGCTGTTCTCGGCGACGGCCGGTGAGAACGTGCTGATGGGCGCGGACGGCGCCGACCGGGCGGCGCTGGCGCGCGCCCTGAAGGTGGCCCAGGCCGAGTTCGTGCACGCCCTGCCGCAGGGCCCCGACACCGAGGTGGGCGAGCAGGGGCTGAGCCTGTCCGGCGGGCAGCGGCAGCGGCTCGCGCTGGCCCGCGCCGTCGTCGGCGCCCCGCGCTTCCTGGTGCTGGACGACCCGCTGTCCGCGCTGGACGTGCACACCGAGGCGCGCGTGGAGGCCGCGCTGCGGCAGGTCCTCGCGACCACGACCGCGCTGGTCGTCGCGCACCGGCCGTCGACCGTGCTGCTCGCCGACCGGGTGGCGCTGCTGGAGGACGGCCGTATCGCCGCCGTCGGCACCCACCACCACCTGCTGCGGGACAGCGCCGCGTACCGGTCGCTGATGTCGGGACACGACGGGGAGAACGACGGGGAGGAGGGCCCATGACGACGGCCGAGGAGGAACGCCCGGCCGAAAAGGCGCGCACGGTCGAGGAGGAGCGCACCGCCGAGGGCGACCCCTTCGATCGCGATGTCCTGCCCGCGCCCAAGGGCGCCTCCCTCTCCCTGCTGCGCTCGCTGCTCGCCCCGCGCCGCGCCCGCGTCTGCGTCGCGGCCGTCCTCCTGCTGCTGCAACAGGCCGCGGTGCAGGCGGGCCCGCTGCTCGTGGCGTTCGCCATCGACCGCGCCGTGCCCGCCTTCCGGGACGGCGACCACGGCCCGCTCATCGCCGTCGGCGCCGGGTACCTGGGCTGCGCGCTCGCCTCCGGCGCCCTCCAGTTCGCGTTCATCCGCGCCTCCGCCCGCATCAACCAGGACGTTCTGCTGGACCTGCGGGGCCGCATCTACCGCCACGCCCAGGCCCTCAGCGTGGACTTCCACGAGCGGTACACCTCGGGGCGGCTCATCTCCCGCGCCACGACCGACGTCGAATCGCTGCGGGAGCTGCTGAACGAGGGCCTGGACGAGCTGCTCGGCATCGCCCTGTCCGTCGTCTACATCGCCCTCACCCTGCTGTACCTGGACTGGGGGCTCGGCGCCGCGGCCGTGCTCTCCTTCTGGCCGCTGTACCTGCTCATCCGCTCCTTCCAGCGCCGGTCGATGCGGGTCTACCGCAAGCGGTCGACGGCCACCGCCGCGGTCATCGTCGCCTTCACCGAGACCATGAACGGCATCCGCCCGGTGCAGGCCTTCCGCCGCGAGCGCGCCAACAACACCCGCTTCGACGAGCTGAACGGCCACCATCAGCAGGTCAACGGGACCGCGATCCTGGAGATGGCCCGCTATGTGGTCGGCTCCCGGCTGACCGCCAACACGGCGGTCGCCGTCATCGTGCTGTGGGGCGCCTACCGGGTCGCCGCGGGCGATCTGGCGCTCGGGGTGCTGGCCGCGGCGGCGCTGTACCTGCGCAGGCTGTACGACCCGATCGACCGCCTGGGCATGTTCCTCAACTCCTACCAGTCCGCCGCCGCCTCCCTGGAAAAGATCGCGGGCCTGCTGGCCCAGCGCCCGTCCGTCCCCGAACCGTCCGACCCCCACCCACTGCCGCCGCGCCCCTCCCGGTCCTCCGGCCGCGAGGTCGTCTTCGACGGGGTGCGCTTCGCGTACCGCACCGGCGGCGAGGTGCTGCCCCGCTTCGACCTCACCCTGCCCGCCGGGCAGACGGTCGCCGTGGTCGGCGCGACCGGCGCGGGCAAGTCCACCCTCGCCAAGCTGCTCGCCCGTTTCTACGACCCCACCGACGGCCGGGTCCTGCTCGACGGCGTCGACCTGCGCGACCTGGCCACGCCCGACCTGCGCCGCGGCGTGGTCATGGTGACCCAGGAGGCGTTCCTGTTCTCCGGCACGGTCGCCGACAACATCTCCATCGGCCGCCCCGACGCCACCCGCGCCGACATCGAGCAGGCCGCCAAGGCGATCGGCGCCCACGACTTCATCGACGCCCTGCCCGACGGCTACGACACCGACGTCCGCAAGCGCGGCGGCCGCATCTCCGCGGGCCAGCGCCAACTGGTCGCCTTCGCCCGCGCCCTCCTCGCCGACCCCGCCGTCCTCATCCTCGACGAGGCCACGTCCTCCCTCGACATCCCGGGCGAACGCGCCGTCCAGCGCGCCATGGACACGGTGCTGCGCGGCCGCACCGCCGTCGTCATCGCCCACCGCCTCTCCACGGTGGAGATCGCCGACCGGGTCCTGGTGATGGCCGACGGCCGCATCGTCGAGGACGGCACCCCCGACAGGCTCATAGCAGGCGAGGGCCGCTTCGCGGCCCTGCACCAGGCGTGGCGCGAGAGCCTCGTCTGACGCGGGCGCCACCCGTTCACCTCACTCCCCGACCGCGCCGTCCGCCAACTCCCGTACGACGTCGAGCTGTCCGGCGTGGCGGGCGTACTCCTGGAGCAGGTGGAAGAGGATCCAGCCCAGGGCGGGCGCGTCGGCCTCGGTGGCGAACCGGCCGCCGGTGCGGGCTCGCCGATCCAGCGGTATGCCCGCGACGGCCGCCCGTGACCAGGCGCACTGCTCCTCGAACCGCTCCCGGACCGCGGCGGCCGGGAGGTCGTCGGGCACCTGCCAGCGGTCGTCGGGGCCGCGGTCGCCCCAGGGGGCGTCCACCGGTTCCCCCAGGAACCCCCAGCGCAGCCAGCGCCGTTCGACGAAGGTCAGGTGGCGGAGCAGCTCCAGTGGGGTCCAACCGGAGGGCAGCCGGCTGGTGCGCAGTTCGTCCTCGGAGAGCCCGTCGAGCTTCCGCAGCACCACGGCCCGGTAGTAGTCGAGGTAGGCGTCGAGCATCTCGCGGGGGTCGGTGAGGGAGTGCGGCGGCTCGTCGATGGGGTTCGCGGGGTCTGTCATGCGATGAGGGTAGGAGTCGGCGCGGACATCCGGGATGGCCAGGACTGAACTTACCCATCCGGTATGCGGATACAGCACATGTGTCAACGGACACTTTCCGGTCAACTTATTGTCGCGCTCCTGACAGACCGAGTCCTTGGGTGGCACTCTTCCCCCGACCGGGGTGCAGCGGTTCCACAGCTCACCACCACCCCGGGCCACCCCCCGACCCCCCACACCCCCGGTCGCGCCGCGGCCTCGCCTCGTCGCTCATCTGCGGCGCGGGCGAACCCGGTGGCGCCGGATGCACGCAGCACCACGTGCTCCGCCACGCCCTGCCCGGGCGGCGAACCAGCCGTCCGGTCGTCCCGGCCGCGCCACCGCGCGGCCAGCGCAGAAGGAGTCAGCGTGAGACCCTTCCCCCAACGGCATCTCAGACCCCACAGACCCCACCGGCGTGCCACCGCGACCGGTGCCCTGGTGGCCGCCGCCGCGATGATCGTCGTCGGTGTGCAGACCGGTCCCGCCACCGCACGCGCGGGTGATGCGGCCGCGGGCGGCACGATGGCCGCCAAGGCCCGGCCCGGGGCGCTGCCCGCGCAGTTGTCGCCCGCGGCCCGTACCGCGCTGATCCGCGCCGCCGACACCGCCTCCGCGAAGGCCGCCACCGCGAAGACGCTGGGCCTCGGCGCGAAGGAAAGGCTGGTCGTCAGGGACGTCATCAAGGACGCCGACGGCACCACCCACACCCGCTACGAGCGCACTTACGCCGGACTCCCCGTCCTCGGCGGCGACCTGGTCGTGGAGCGCGCCAAGGGCGGCGCGGTGGAGACGGTCGCGAAGTCGACCAAGGCGCGGCTGGCGGTCGCGACGACCGACGCCGCCGTCGGGCCCGCCACCGCCGAGAAGGCCGCCGTGAAGGCGGCGAACGCGCAAGGGTCGCGGAAGACCGAGGCGGAGCGGGCGCCGCGCAAGGTGGTCTGGGCGGCGGCCGGTACGCCGACGCTGGCGTACGAGACCGTCGTGGGCGGCCTCCAGGAGGACGGCACGCCCAACGAGCTGCACGTCATCAGCGACGCGGCCACGGGCAAGAAGCTGTTCCAGTACCAGGGCGTCAAGAACGGTACGGGCAAAAGCCAGTACAGCGGGGAGGTCGCCCTCGGCACCTCGGGCAGCGCGGGCTCGTACAGCCTGACCGACACCGGCCGCGGCAGCCACAAGACGTACAACCTGAACCGCGGCACCTCGGGCACCGGCACCCTGTTCACCGACGCCGACGACGTCTGGGGCAGCGGCACCACCGCCGACGCCGCCACCGCCGGCGTCGACGCGCACTACGGCGCCGCCGAGACGTGGGACTACTACAAGAACGTGCACGGCCGCAGCGGCATCCGGGGCGACGGCGTGGGCGCGTACTCCCGGGTCCACTACAGCAGCGGCTACGTCAACGCCTTCTGGCAGGACTCCTGCTTCTGCATGACCTACGGCGACGGCTCGGGCAACGCCAAGCCGCTGACCTCGATCGACGTGGCGGCGCACGAGATGAGCCACGGCGTCACCGCGGCCACCGCCAAGCTGGTCTACAGCGGCGAGTCCGGCGGCCTCAACGAGGCCACCTCCGACATCTTCGCCGCGGCGGTCGAGTTCTACGCGGACAACGCGTCCGACGTCGGCGACTACCTCGTCGGCGAGAAGATCGACATCAACGGCAACGGCACCCCGCTGCGCTACATGGACAAGCCGAGCAAGGACGGCGCGTCCAAGGACAGCTGGTACTCGGGCATCGGCAACGTGGACGTGCACTACTCGTCCGGTGTCGCCAACCACTTCTTCTACCTGCTCTCCGAGGGCAGCGGCGCCAAGGTCATCAACGGCGTCAGCTACAACAGCCCGACCTCCGACGGGCTGCCGGTCACCGGCATCGGCCGGGGCGCCGCCGAGAAGGTGTGGTTCAAGGCGCTCAGCCAGCGCATGACGTCCAACACCAACTACGCGGCCGCGCGCGAGGCGACGCTGTGGGCGGCGGGCGAGCTGTACGGCCAGGGCAGCGCCCAGTACAACGCGGTGGCGAACGCCTGGGCCGGGGTCAACGTCGGCGCCCGGATCGTCGACGGCGTCAGCATCACCCCGCCCGGCGACCAGACCAGCATCGTCGGCCAGGCCACCAGCGTGCAGATCAAGGCCACCAGCTCCAACGCGGGCGCGCTGAGCTACGCGGCCACCGGGCTGCCGGCGGGCCTGTCGATCGACTCCGCCACCGGCGTGATCTCCGGCACCCCGACCACCGAGGGCTCCAGCGCGGTGACCGTGACGGTGACCGACGCGGCGGGCAAGACGGCCACGGTGTCGTTCACCTGGACCGTCAACACCACCGGCGGCAACGTCTTCGAGAACACCACGGACGTCGACATTCCGGACGGGGGCGACGCCGTCACCTCACCGATCACCGTGAGCCGGGCCGGGAACGCCCCCTCCGCCCTCCAGGTGACGGTGGACATCACCCACAGCTACCGCGGTGACCTGGTGATCGACCTGATCGCCCCGGACGGTACGGCCTACCGGCTCAAGAGCTCCAGCATCTTCGACTCGGCGGACGACGTGAAGGCCACGTTCACCGTGGACGCCTCGTCGGAGACGGCGGTGGGCACCTGGAACCTGAAGGTCCAGGACGTCTACTCGCAGGACTCCGGCACCCTCAACGGCTGGAAGTTGACCTTCTGATGTAACGCCGGACGCGCCAACGCACCAACCCACCGAGAACCAGGCGCCGCCAGGGGTGACCCGACTCCTCCTGGCGGCGTCTCCATGTCTCCATGTCCCGATGTCCCGATGTCTCCAGGAACAATTTCTGCCAGACCCGCCGGGAAACCCGTGACATGTCCGCGGCTTGTATGACAGTCTGCCCACGCATTACGCACCAGTACCTCTTGTTCAGTGCCGCGCCGCGCTTCCCGCTGCCCGGCACTGACCCCCCACAGCAACGAGGGAGTAAGCGTGAGCAAGACCTTCAGCATGCCCATATCCGGGGGCGGCAGGCGCCGTTCGGCGATCGCCGCCGGTGCCGCGGTCGCCACCGCGGCGCTGCTAGCCACCGGCCTCACCACCGGATCGGCCGGTGCCGCACCGGCCGACGCGGACGCCAGGGCGGGTGCCCAGCCCGCCAAGCTCACCGCGTCCGCCCGCGCGGAACTGCTGCGCGACGCGAACGCCACCAAGGCCGAGACGGCGAAGACCCTCGGCCTCGGCGCGAAGGAAAAGCTGGTCGTCAAGGACGTCATCAAGGACGCCGACGGCACCACCCACACCCGCTACGACCGCACCTACGACGGACTCCCCGTCCTCGGCGGCGACCTGGTGGTCCACCAGGCCGCTGGCGGCAAGGTTCGGGGCGTCGACAAGGCCACGAAGGCCGCCGTCAAGGTCGCCACCACCCAGGCCGAGGCCGCACCCAGCAGCGCCGCGAAGACCGCGGTGAAGGCCGCTCAGGCGGACGACAGCAAGGGCGCCAAGGCGCAGACCCCGCACAAGGTGATCTGGGCCGCCACCGGCAAGCCGGTCCTCGCGTACGAAACCGTCGTGGGCGGCGTCCAGAAGGACGGCACCCCGAACGAACTGCACGTCATCACCGACGCGGCCACCGGCAAGAAGCTCTACGAGCGCCAGGGCATCGAAACCGGCAGCGGCCAGAGCCAGTACAGCGGCAAGGTGGAGCTGGGCACCGCCAAGGAAGGCAGCGGCTTCACCCTGACCGACGCCGACCGCGGCGGCCACAAGACCGTCAACCTGGAGAACAAGGAGGAGGGCGAGGGCAAGGCGTTCACCGACGAGGACGACGCCTGGGGCAACGGCAAGGGCGACGACCCGCAGACCGCCGCCGTGGACGCCCACTACGGCGCCGCCGCGACCTGGGACTACTACAAGAAGGTCCACGGCCGCGACGGCATCGGCGGCGACGGCAAGGCCGCCACGTCCCGCGTCCACTACGGCGACAGCTACGTCAACGCCTTCTGGGAAGACTCCTGCTTCTGCATGACGTACGGCGACGGCGAGGGCAACAAGGCCCCGCTGACCGCCCTCGACGTCGCGGCGCACGAGATGACCCACGGCGTCACCTCCAAGACCGCGGGCCTGGAGTACACCGGCGAGTCCGGCGGCCTCAACGAGGCCACCTCGGACATCTTCGGCACCTCCGTGGAGTTCAACGCCAAGAACTCCACCGACGCAGGTGACTACCTCATCGGCGAGAAGATCGACATCAACGGCGACGGCACCCCGCTGCGCTACATGGACAAGCCCAGCAAGGACGGCCAGTCCGCCGACGAGTGGTCCGAGAAGGTCGGCGACCTCGACGTCCACTACTCCTCCGGTGTCGCCAACCACTTCTTCTACCTGCTGTCCGAGGGCAGCGGCGCGAAGGAGATCGGCGGCGTCAAGTACGACAGCCCGACCTCGGACGGCAAGAAGGTCGAGGGCATCGGGCGGGACAAGGCCGAGAAGATCTGGTTCAAGGCCCTGACCACGTACATGACGTCCACCACGGACTACAAGGCGGCGCGTGAGGCAACCCTGAAGGCCGCGAACGACATCTATGGGAAGGACAGCGCCGAGTCCAAGGGCGTGGAAGCCGCCTGGGCCGGGGTCAACGTCAAGTAGCCCCAATGGCGTTACCGATGCGTAACGCACAACATGCGGCCGGTGCCCGGGGTTTGTCCCCGGGCACCGGTATGTTTTCTTCACAGCAAAGACACATCTTTGCCGGGTTGACCGATACGTCGGCCAACTTCCCATGACAACAGGAGATACGCGTGGATTCACGCTCGACGTCTGCCATATCTGGCATATCCCGTCACAGACGCTCGCGTACCGCCCTCGCCGCCGGAGCGGCCACCCTGGCCGCCTCCCTGCTCGCCGCCGGTGCCACCGCCGGCCCCGCGGGCGCGGCGACTCCGACGTCCGGCTCCGCCGGCGCCCAGACCGTCAGCCTCTCGCCCTCGGCGCGCGCCGAGCTGCTGCGCGAGGCCGGGACGACCACCGTCTCCGCCGCCAAGTCCCTCGGGCTCGGCGGCAAGGAGAAGCTGATCGTCCGTGATGTCGTCAAGGACGCCGACGGCTCCACCCACTTCCGCTACGAGCGCACCTACGACGGACTGCCGGTCCTCGGCGGCGACCTGGTCGTCCACGAGACGCCGAGCGGCGCCAAGGAGGGCGTCACCAAGGCGACCGACGCGGACATCAAGGTCGCCGACACCCGCGCCTCCCTCGCCGCCGCCGGCGCCCAGCGGACCGCCCTGGCCGCCGCGAAGGCCGCCGACGTCTCCGGCGCCGCCACCGAGCGCGCCCCGCGCAAGGTGATCTGGGCCGCCACCGGCAAGCCCGTCCTCGCGTACGAGACCGTCATCGGCGGCGTCCAGAAGGACGGCACGCCGAACCGGCTGCACGTCATCACGGACGCCGACACCGGCAAGAAGCTGTACGAGTACCAGGCCATCGAGAACGGCACCGGCACCGGCCAGCACAACGGCAAGGTCACCGTCGGGTCGGTCAAGAGCGGCAGCCAGTGGCTGCTGAAGGACACCGCGCGCGGTGGCCACCAGACGTACAACCTCAAGCACAAGGAGAGCGGCAAGGGGTCGGCGTTCTACGACGCCGACAACGTGTGGGGCAACGGCAAGCCCACCATCGCCCAGACCGCCGCCGTCGACGCCCACTACGGCGCCGCCATGACCTGGGACTACTACAAGAAGGTCCTCGGCCGTAACGGCATCAAGAACAACGGCAAGGCGGCCTACTCCCGCGTCCACTACGGCAAGGCGTACGTCAACGCCTTCTGGGACGACGACTGCTTCTGCATGACCTACGGCGACGGCGAGGGCGACAAGAAGCCGCTCACCTCGCTCGACGTCGCGGGCCACGAGATGAGCCACGGCCTCACCTCGGCCACCGCCAACCTCGAGTACAGCGGCGAGTCGGGCGGTCTCAACGAGGCCACCTCCGACATCTTCGGCACCGCCGTCGAGTTCTACGCCAAGAACGCCAAGGACCCGGGCGACTACCTCATCGGCGAGAAGATCGACATCAACGGCGACGGCACCCCGCTGCGCTACATGGACAAGCCCAGCAAGGACGGCCTGTCCTACGACTACTGGAAGCGCGGCGTCGGCGAGGACGACCCGCACTTCACCTCGGGCATCGCCAACCACTTCTTCTACCTGCTGGCCGAGGGCAGTGGCCGCAAGGTGATCGGTGGCGTCACGTACGACAGCCCGACCAAGGACGGCCGGGTCGTCAAGGGCATCGGCCGCGCCAAGGCCGAGAAGATCTGGTACAAGGCCCTGTCCACGTACATGACCTCGACCACCAACTACGCCAAGGCCCGCACCGCGACGCTCAACGCAGCGAAGAAGCTGTACGGCGCGAACAGCACCGAGTACAAGGCGGTCAACAACGCCTGGGGCGGCGTCAACGTGAAGTAACGCCCTGAGATGGCCTCCGGCCGGGCGGGCCCCGTGACCCGCCCGGCCGGAACCCGCCCCCTCAGACGGCAGAGGGGCGGGTGACGTCCAGCAGGTTGGGGCGCTTCGCCCAGAAACGTTCGAACAGCTCGTCGGCGTCCTCCGCCTCGACCAGGGCGGCCTCGGGCGCCGTCACCGGCATCAGCGTGATGATCTGCACCACGGGATCCCCCGACGCGTCGAGGAACAGGTCGAAGTCGCTTCCGAAGTACGGGCTCGGATGCGCGAGCACCCCGTGCATCTCCGTGCCCTCCAGGACCGGCCGGTCGTTCACCACGACCGCCCCGTACTCCAGTCCGCGCCCCTGCTTCAGCAGCACACCGGCCATGCTGTCGACGAAGTAGCGGGCGATGTCCCGCTGCCCCTCCCACAGACTGCACACCAGTTCCTGCGGGCGCGTCGCGGTGAGGGATTGGAAGCGCAGCCCATTGGTGATCACCGTGCTGATCCCGGGGTCCGGCTGATGGAACTCGACCAGGTCGTAGTGGCCCGATGCGATGTGCCGGATCTCCCCGAGGTGCTGTTCGAGGTGGCCCAGGAACCCGTCGTCCGCTGTCATCCCTCTTCGCTTTCGTCGCACGTGTCGCGTGTCGATGTGCACGACGATACGGCGCGACCGTGCGGTTGCACGACCTTTTGCACGTGCATTCGGGTTCGGCGGGGCTTCAGCGGTGCCCGGCGGCCAGTTGGCACGCCCCCTGGTTCTCCGGGACGGAACACGGCAGATGGCCGTGTTTCTCGATGATGTTCCGCCCGGTGTCCCCCGCCAGATAGTCGAGGAACTTCGAGGTCAGGGAGTTCGCGGGCGGCCGATGGCCCTGGCAGATCAGCCCGGGTCTCTCCGCGGTGCCGTGCTGCGGCAGATGGCGCAGCAGATCCGGGTGGCTGGGCTCGGTCACCGCCACGTCCCGGACGATGCGGTTCGGGAAGGTCGCGGTGAGCCCGCGGTGCTCCGTGGACGGCGCGGTGATGTAGTCGTCCGCGTCGATGCTGCGGAAGCCGTCGTTCTCGATGCGCAGCAGCACCAGGGAGGCCCCGGCGAGATCCGGGGTGTTCTCCAGCATCCGCAGCCGCTGGTGCATCTGCCCGTCCTCGGCGCTGTCGTCTATCAGCGTGTCCATCTGCACGCGGTACCCGATGCGCTTCCGCCCCGGGATCAGCCGCTCGTACGACAGTCCTCCGAGCGTGACGACGACACCGAGGAGCGCCAGCAAGTTCTCCGGAGCCAGCAGCTGTTCCATCCACCCCATGCCTTTCCCCCGTCGGACGCATGTGTTGGGGGGTGAATGTACGAGCCCACAACGGACATCGGGCGGCCATGGCCGAAACATCCCGCACTGTTCGTCGTCCGTTCAGCGGAGCAGATCAGCGCATCAGGACTCCCGCCGCCTCGGAGGTGGATTCCGACGGGAGGGCGGTGAGGCCGAGTTCGGCCGGGGAGGCCAGGAGGGGGTGGGTGGGGAGGATGCGGACGGTGTAGCCGAAGGGGCCCGTGCGGTCGAGGGCGAGGGGGCCTTCGTAGAGGTGGCGGCCCTGGTCGTCGGGGCCCGCGGTGGGCTTGAGGGGGATGTGGGCGGTGTCCGTGAGCTGGTCGGACTCGTCCACGCGGCCCGCGACGGCCTGGACCTCGACGTCCGCGGGGTCGAGGCCGCCGAGGCGGACCTCGACGCGGAGGGAGAGGGCGGAGCCGAGTTCGGCGGCGCCGCCGGGGGCGGGCGGGGTGATCCGGGTTTCCACGTGGTCGACGGCCACCTGCGGCCAGGCCGCGCGGACCCGGGCCTTCCAGGCGGACAGGTCACGGGATGTGGCGGGGTCCAGCGCGCGGTGGGCGCGGGCGGCCGGGGCGTAGAGCCGCTCGACGTACTCCCGCACCATGCGTCCCGCGAGCACCTTGGGGGCGAGGGTGGTGAGGGTCTGGCGCACCATGTCGATCCAGTGGCCGGGGAGTCCGTCGGGGCCGCGCTCGTAGAACTGCGGTGCGACCCGGTTCTCCAGCAGCTCGTAGAGGGCGGCCGCTTCCAGGTCGTCGCGGCGGTCCTCGTCCACGGCGGAGCCGTCGGCGGTGGGGATGGCCCAGCCGAAGTCGGGCTCGTACCACTCGTCCCACCAGCCGTCGAGGACGGAGAGGTTGAGGCAGCCGTTGAGGGCGGCCTTCATGCCGCTGGTGCCGCACGCCTCCAGCGGGCGCAGCGGGTTGTTGAGCCAGACGTCGCAGCCGGGGTAGAGCTTCTGGGCCATGCCCATGCCGTAGTCGGGCAGGAAGACGAGGCGGTGCCGCACCCGGGCGTCGTCGGCGAACCGGACGAGCTCCTGGACGAGGCGCTTGCCGCCGTCGTCGGCCGGGTGCGCCTTGCCCGCGACGACGATCTGGACGGGCCGCTCGGGGTGCAGCAGCAGCTCGGTGAGCCGGTCGCGGTCGCGCAGCATGAGGGTGAGCCGCTTGTACGAGGGGACGCGGCGGGCGAAGCCGATGGTGAGGACGTCGGGGTCGAGGACGGAGTCGATCCAGCCCAGTTCGGCGGTGCCCGCGCCGCGCTGCCGCCAGGATGCGTACAGCCGCCGGCGCACCTCGGCGACGAGCTGCTTGCGCAGGGTGCGGCGCAGTTCCCACAGTTCACCGGCGGGGAGGTGGCCGAACTGGCGGGCGCCGAGCCGGGTGACCTCGGGGGCGCGCCAGGTGGGTGCGTGGACGCCGTTGGTGACGGAGGTGATGGGCACCTCCTCGGCGTCGAAGCCGGGCCAGAGCCCGGCGAACATCTCGCGGCTGACCCGGCCGTGGAGGGTGGAGACCCCGTTGGCGCGCTGGGCCAGCCGCAGCCCCATGACGGCCATGTTGAAGACGCCGGGGTCGCCGCCGGGGGAGGTTTCCCGGCCGAGCGCGAGGATGCGCTCGACGCCGATGCCGGGCAGTTCGCCGTCGTCCCCGAAGTGGCGGGCTACGAGGTCGCGGTCGAACCGGTCGATCCCGGCGGGGACCGGGGTGTGGGTGGTGAAGACGGTCCCGGCGCGCACCGTCTCGTGGGCGGCGTCGAAGTTCACGCCCGGACCGGCCTCGGCCATGAGCTCGCGGATGCGCTCCAGGCCGAGGAACCCGGCGTGTCCCTCGTTGGTGTGGAACACCTCGGGCTCGGTGTGCCCGGTGATACGGCAGTAGGCCCGCACCGCGCGCACGCCGCCGATGCCGAGCAGCATCTCCTGGAGCAGCCGGTGTTCGCTGCCGCCGCCGTAGAGCCGGTCGGTGACGTCGCGCTCGCCGGGGCCGTTGCCCTCGACGTCCGAGTCGAGGAGCAGCAGCGGCACCCGGCCGACCTGGGCCTGCCAGATCTGCGCGTGCAGCGGACGGCCGCCGGGGAGGGCGAGGGTGACCCTGGCGGGCTTGCCCATGCCCGCGCCGGGCGTGTGCTCGTGGAGCAGGGTGAGCGGCAGCTCGTTGGGGTCGAGGACGGGGTACTGCTCCTGCTGCCAGCCCTCGCGGGAGAGCGACTGCCGGAAGTAGCCGTGGCGGTAGAGCAGCCCGACGCCGATGAGGGGGACGCCGAGGTCGCTGGCGGCCTTGAGGTGGTCACCGGCGAGGATGCCGAGGCCGCCGGAGTACTGGGGCAGGGCGGCGGTGATGCCGAACTCGGGCGAGAAGTAGGCGATGGCGGCGGGGAGGGCGGGCGTCCCTCCGGGCCCCGCGCCCCCGTCCGTACGGTCCGGGACCGCCCCGTCCGCCGGGGCCGCGTCGCCCGAACGGGCCGCGTCCTCGGCCGGGTCCGCGTCGTCCGACCGGTCCGTCCGGTCGGGCGCGGCCGCGGTGCGGCCCTGGTACCAGCGGGGGCCGGTCAGATAGTCGTCCAGATCGTCGGCGACCGCCCCGAGCCGCCGCAGGAAGCCGCGGTCCGCGGCGAGTTCCGCCAGCCGGGCGACGGGTACGGCGCTCAGCAGCCGCACCGGGTCGCCGCCGGACTCCCGCCAGCGCTCGGGGTCCACGGCCTCGAACAGCTCGCGGGTCTCGGGATGCCACGACCAGCGCAGATTGCGCGCCAGCCGGTGGAGCGGTCGTAGGGGTTCCGGGAGCACGGGACGGACGCTGAAGCGACGGATGGCCTTCACGCCTTCGACGGTAGCGGCCGACGCGCCCCGTTTCGGCTGTTTCGCCCGAGCCCCGTGAAGTTCGGTCCGGAGGCGGCAACCTTTCCGGCCAGAGCGACGACTAGGAGGCGTTCACTTCCCCCCATGCCTTGGAGGCCCCGTGCGTATCCGGGACAGATCGCAGCCCGCACCCGGTCACCCACCCAGACACGCCGCCCGCGAGCGGCTCGGCCGCCCCCGGACGCTGGTCGCGGCGCTCGCGGTGGGCGCGCTGTCCGTCACCGGTCTGGCGAGCATCTCGGGAGCGGCCGAGACGGCGGCCGAGGCCGAGGGGTCGACGGCGGCGAAGGGCGCGACCACCAAGGCGAAGGCCGCGGCCGCCCAGCTGGAGAAGCTGGACCGGGGCCTGGTCAGCGTCCGCTCCGGCAGCGACAACCTGGTCAGCTGGCGCTGGCTCGCCACCGACCCGGCCAATGTCGCCTTCAACGTCTACCGCGGCTCCACCAGGGTCAACGCGTCCCCCATCACGGGGTCGACCAACTACCTGGACAAGGGCGCGGCGGCCTCGGACACGTACACGGTGCGTGCGGTGGTGAACGGCACCGAGCAGCCCGCCTCGTCCGCCGCCCTTCAGTTCCGCTCGGGCTACCTCGATGTCCCGATCTCGCCCCCGGCCGCCGGTTCGGATTACACGTACGAGGCCAACGACGCCTCGGTCGGCGACCTGGACGGCGACGGCGACCTCGACCTCGTGCTCAAGTGGCAGCCGACGAACGCGAAGGACAACTCGCAGTCCGGCGTCACCGGCAACACGATCGTGGACGGCTACACCGTCGAGGGCAAGCGGCTGTGGCGCATCGACCTGGGCCGCAACATCCGCTCCGGCGCGCACTACACCCAGTTCCAGGTGTACGACTACGACGGCGACGGCAAGGCCGAGGTCGCGATGAAGACCGCGGACGGCACGGTCGACGGCGCGGGCAAGACGATCGGCAGTGCCTCCGCCGACCACCGCAACTCGAGCGGCTACGTGCTGAGCGGGCCCGAGTTCCTGACGATGTTCAACGGCAGCACCGGCGCCGCGCTGGACACCGTGGACTACGTCCCGGCGCGCGGCACGGTCTCCTCGTGGGGCGATGCGTACGGCAACCGGGTGGACCGCTTCCTGGCCGGGACGGCGTACCTGAACGGCTCCACGCCCTCCCTGGTCTCGGCGCGCGGCTACTACACCCGCACCGTCATCGCCGCCTGGGACTTCAAGGGCGGCAAGCTGACCCGCAAGTGGACGTTCGACACGAACAGCTCCACCAACAGCGGCAAGGGCTACGACGGCCAGGGCAACCACGCGCTGGCCATCGGCGACGTGGACGGCGACAGCAAGGACGAGATCGTCTACGGCTCGATGGCCGTGGACGACAACGGCTCCGGGCTGTGGACGACGAAGAACGGCCACGGCGACGCCGCCCACCTCGGCGACCTCGACCCGTCCCGGGCGGGCCTGGAGTACTTCAAGGTGGACGAGGACTCGTCCAAGCCGTCCTCGTACCTCGCCGACGCCAAGACCGGCCAGGTGCTCTGGACGACCCCGGCCAACGGCGACAACGGGCGCGGAGTGGCCGGTGACATCTGGGCGGGCAACGACGGCGCCGAGATGTGGTCCGCGAAGGACGACCAGATCCGCTCGGCCTCCGGTGCCGCCAAGGGCCGCAAGCCGTCGTCCATGAACTTCCTGTCCTGGTGGGACGGCGACCCGGTGCGCGAGCTGCTCGACGGTACGCGCATCGACAAGTACGGGACGTCGGGCGAGACCCGGCAGCTCACCGCCTCCGGGGCGCACTCCAACAACGGCACCAAGGCCAACCCGTCGCTGGCGGGCGACATCCTCGGCGACTGGCGCGAGGAGGTGATCTGGCCGACCAGCGACAACAAGGCGCTGCGGATCTACTCCACGCCGTACGAGACCGACCGGCGGATCACCACGCTGCTGCACGACCGGCAGTACCGCGAGGCGCTGGCCTGGCAGAACACCGGCTACAACCAGCCGCCGCACCCCAGCTTCTTCATCGGCAACAAGATGGCCACCCCTCCGCGGCCATCCGTCAAGACCCCCTGAATCACCCCTGCATCACTCCCTTCCGCACAAGGAGCTGTGACATGGCTGAATTACGCATGAGACGGCGGGCGATCGGCGGCGCCCTCGGCGCCATCGCCCTCACCGCCGGCGCGATCACCACCGGTCTTTCCCTGCCCGCCGCGTCGGCCGCCACCTGGCCCTCGCCCAGCGGCACCCCGCAGGCGGTCACCAAGACGATCCCCGTCAGCGGGACCACCGACGGCGGCATGAAGCGCTACTACGGCGACGGCGACCTCGGTTCGGACAACCAGGGCGAGGACCAACCCGCCTTGTTCGAACTGGCCGACGGCGCCACGCTCAAGAACGTCATCATCGGCGCCCCCGCCGCCGACGGCGTGCACTGCAAGGGCAGCTGCACGCTCCAGAACGTCTGGTGGGAGGACGTCGGCGAGGACGCCGCCACCTTCCGCGGCACCGGCAAGACGTACAACGTCATCGGCGGCGGCGCCCGCAAGGCCGAGGACAAGATCTTCCAGTTCAACGGCGGCGGCATGCTCAACATCTCCAACTTCGCCGGACAGGACTTCTCGACCTTCGTCCGCTCCTGCGGCAACTGCTCCAGCCAGTACAAGCGCACGATCAACGTGACCAACACCGAGATCACCGCGCCGGGCAAGGTCATCGGCGGGATCAACACCAACTACGGCGACTCGCTGACCCTGCGCAAGATCACGATCCTCAAGGACAGCAGCAAGAAGATCGTCCCGTGTCAGAAGTACATCGGGAACAACACCGGCAAGGAGCCGACGAAGAACGGCAGCAACGCCGACGGCACGTACTGCAAGTACAGCAGCTCCGACATCACCTACAAGTAGGCGTCGGAACGGGTCCACCGCGCGCCGTGCCCGCCCCTCACCGGGGATGGGCGCGGCGCGTCCCCATGGGGCGGAACCGCGCCGGTTCCGCCCCCCGATGCGCACTTGTCGGGGTCCCCGCCCCACGAGACGCTGGCGCCCTCGCGTACGGGGAGGGTCGGGGAGGGATCGTCCATGGCGCACAGGAGAAGCAGAGGCCGCCTCGGCACGGCCGGGGCGCTGGCCGCCGCCGCGGTGGTGCTGGCGGGCGTGGCGCTGCCCGCCCAGGCCGCGGGCGCGGCGGCGCCCCACACGTACATCGTGACGCTGCAACGGGGGGCGTCGGCGGGGTCCGGCCAGGGCAGGGACATCGTCGAACGGTACGGGGCGACGGTGCGCCGTACGTACAGCAGGGCGCTGAACGGCTTCGCCGTACGGGCCGACGAGGCACAGGCGAGACGGCTCGCGGCGGACCCGGGCGTCGCCTCGGTGACCCGGGACGCCGAGGTGTCG
This sequence comes from Streptomyces sp. BRA346, assembly GCF_052851135.1. Taxonomy (NCBI): domain Bacteria; kingdom Bacillati; phylum Actinomycetota; class Actinomycetes; order Kitasatosporales; family Streptomycetaceae; genus Streptomyces; species Streptomyces sp. BRA346. The sequence goes on from NZ_JAIWIH010000018.1 coordinate 116,534, forward strand.
CTGCGCGGCACCTCCGCCGCCACGGCGACCCAGCCGTATCCGCCGTCGTGGGGCCTGGACCGCATCGACCAGCCCGCCGGGGCGGCGCTGGACGGCGCGTACACGGCACCGGCCGGCGGCGGGCGCGGGACGACGATCTACGTCATCGACTCCGGAGTGCGCACCGGCCACCGGGACTTCGGCGGCCGGGCCCGCTCCGGCTGGGACTTCGTGGACGACGACCCGGTGGCGCAGGACGGCAACGGCCACGGCACCCATGTGGCCGCGACCGCCGCGGGCACGCAGTACGGGGTGGCGAAGCGGGCGGACGTCGTCGCCGTACGGGTGCTGGACGACCGCGGGGAGGGCACCAGCGCCGAGGTGCTGGCCGGTCTGGACTGGGTGCTGCGGCACGCCCGGAAGCCGTCGGTGGTCAATCTGAGCCTGGGGTCGGCGATCGCGGGGCCGGTCCCGGAGTGGGACGCCGCGATACGGGCCGGGGTGCGCGCCGGTCTCACCTTCACGGTCGCGGCGGGCAACGCGGGCCGGTCCGCGGGCTCCTTCTCGCCGGGCCGGGTGCCGCAGGCGATCACGGTGGGCGCGACGGACCGGGCGGACCGCCGCGCGCCGTTCTCCAACTGGGGCCCGGCGGTCGACCTGTTCGCACCCGGCGACCGGATCGTGTCGGCGTCCCCCGCGAGCGATACGGCGGCGGCGACGCTGTCGGGCACGTCGATGGCGGCGCCCCATGTCGCGGGCGCGGCGGCGCTCTACCTCGCCGCCCACCGCTCGGCGACCCCGGCCCGGGTGAGCACGGCGCTCGCGGCGGAGTCGACCAAGGGCGCGGTACGGAACGCGGGCCGCGGCTCGCCGAACCGGCTGCTGCGCGCGGGAGGCTGACGGAGCATCTGACGCACGGAGCATCTGACACAACCCGAGATTGCGGTCATATCATCGGCCCCGCACGGATACGCGCGGGGCCGAACCATGCACCCCGCGTTACGAACCGGTAGTTAACGGGAACCCGGATTGTCTCCCGGTGTCCGGTGGGAAGGCTTCCCGAACGCGCCCCCCATGGCCGACCCCATCCGCCCACCAGAGTGAACGCGGACAGGAGCTGTCATGCCCGCAACCCATCGCCCGGCGGTAAAGCCTATACAAAGGACACAGGCCGCCGCCGACTCTCAAGCGCCCTCCGCACATCAGCCCGCAACGCCGTCAGGTGATCCTATGATCGGTCGTATTCCCCTTTTGGATATCCGTCCGCTGATCGACTGCGGCCGCCGCCCCGCCAAGGCGGTGGTGGGCGAGACCTTCGAGGTCAGTGCCACCGTGTTCCGGGAGGGCCACGACGCGGTCAGCGCCAATGTCGTCCTCCGCGACCCGGCCGGACGGTCGGGGCCGTGGACCCCCCTGCGCGAACTCGCCCCCGGCACCGACCGCTGGGGCGCCGAGGTCACCCCCACCGCGCCCGGCCGCTGGTCGTACACGGTCGAGGCGTGGAGCGACCCCGTCGCCACCTGGCGCCATCACGCCCGGATCAAGGTCCCGGCCGGGATCGACACCGACCTGGTGCTGGAGGAAGGCGCCAGGCTGCACGAGAGAGCCGCGGCCGGAGTGCCCAAGAACGACGGCCGGGAGGCGGTGCTCGGCGCCGTCGACGGGCTGCGCGACGAGCGCCGCCCGGTCGCCGACCGGCTCGCCGCGGCCCTCGCCCCCGACGTCACCGCCGCCCTCGACCGCCATCCGCTGCGCGAACTGGTCACCGCCTCGCGCCCGATGCCGCTCCAGGTCGAGCGGGAGCGCGCGCTGTTCGGCTCCTGGTACGAGCTGTTCCCGCGCTCCGAGGGCGCCAAGGTGGAGGAGGGACGGCGCCCGGTCAGCGGCACGCTGCGCACCGCCGCCGAGCGGCTGCCCGCGATCGCCGCCGCCGGGTTCGACGTCGTCTATCTGCCGCCCGTCCACCCCATCGGCACCGCCTTCCGCAAGGGCCCCAACAACACGCTCTCCGCGGGCCCCTTCGACGTCGGCTCCCCCTGGGCGATCGGCTCCCCGGACGGCGGCCACGACGCGATCCACCCCGACCTCGGCACCCTGGACGACTTCGACCACTTCGTGGCCCGGGCGCACGAGCTGCGCATGGAGGTGGCGCTGGACTTCGCGCTCCAGTGCTCGCCCGACCACCCCTGGGTCACCCAGCACCCCGAGTGGTTCCACCGGCGCGCCGACGGGACGATCGCGTACGCCGAGAACCCGCCCAAGAAGTACCAGGACATCTACCCCATCGCCTTCGACGCCGACTTCTCCGGCCTCGTCGGCGAGACCGAGCGGCTGCTGCGGTTCTGGATGTCCCACGGGGTGCGGATCTTCCGGGTCGACAACCCGCACACCAAGCCCGTCGCCTTCTGGGAAAAGGTGATCGGGGACATCAACCGCACCGACCCCGACGTCATCTTCCTCGCCGAGGCGTTCACCCGGCCCGCGATGATGAACACGCTCGGCATGATCGGCTTCCAGCAGTCGTACACGTACTTCACCTGGCGCAACGGCAAGCAGGAGCTGACCGACTACCTCACCGAGCTGTCCGGGGACGCGGCCGCCTGGATGCGCCCCAACTTCTTCGTCAACACCCCCGACATCCTGCACGCCTACCTTCAGGACGGCGGCCGCCCGGCCTTCGCGGTACGGGCCGTCCTCGCCGCCACCCTCTCCCCCACCTGGGGTGTCTACGCGGGCTACGAGCTGTGCGAGAACACCCCGCTGCGCCCCGGCAGCGAGGAGTACCTGGACTCGGAGAAGTACCAGCTGCGCCCCCGCGACTGGGCGGACGCCGAGCGTACGGGAACCACGCTCACCCCGCTCATCACCCGGCTCAACCGGCTGCGCCGGCGGCACCCCGCCCTGCGCCGGCTGCGCAACCTGCGATTCCACCACGCGGACAACGACTCCGTCATCGTCTACTCCAAGCGCACAGGCGACTCGTGCGTGCTCACCGTCGTCAACCTGGACCCCCACCACACCCAGGAGGCGACGGTCTCGTTGAACATGCCGGAACTCGGCCTCGACTGGCACGAGTCCGTCCCGGTGCGCGACGAGCTCACCGGCGAGACCTATCACTGGGGCAGGGACAACTACGTACGCCTGGAGCCTGGGCGCGACATGGCTCCCGCGCACGTGCTCTCCCTGCGACCGTCCTCACCGATCGGAGGGTCACCCACACCATGATCGTCAACGAGCCCGTACCGGACACGTTCGAAGACACCCCCGCCAAGGACCGCGACCCCGACTGGTTCAAACGCGCCGTCTTCTACGAGGTCCTGGTGCGCTCCTTCCAGGACAGCAACGGCGACGGCATCGGGGACCTCAAGGGACTCACGGCCAAACTCGACTACCTCCAGTGGCTCGGCGTCGACTGCCTCTGGCTGCCGCCCTTCTTCGCCTCCCCGCTGCGCGACGGCGGCTACGACGTCTCGGACTACACGGCCGTGCTGCCGGAGTTCGGCGATCTCGCCGACTTCGTCGAGTTCGTGGACGCCGCGCACCAGCGCGGGATGCGCGTCATCATCGACTTTGTCATGAACCACACCAGCGATCAGCATCCGTGGTTCCAGGAGTCCCGCACCGATCCGGACGGACCGTACGGCGACTACTACGTCTGGGCCGACGACGACAAGCAGTACCAGGACGCCCGCATCATCTTCGTCGACACCGAGACGTCCAACTGGACCTTTGATCCGGTACGCAAGCAGTACTACTGGCACCGCTTCTTCTCGCACCAGCCGGACCTCAACTTCGAGAACCCGGCCGTCCAGGAAGAGGTACTGGCCGCCCTGCGCTTCTGGCTGGACCTCGGCATCGACGGATTCCGGCTCGACGCCGTCCCGTATCTGTACGCGGAGGAGGGCACCAACTGCGAGAACCTCCCCCGCACCCACCAGCTCCTCAAGCGCGTCCGCGCCGAGATCGACGCCCACTACCCCGACACCGTGCTGCTGGCCGAGGCCAACCAGTGGCCGGAGGACGTCGTCGACTACTTCGGCGACTACGAGGCGGGCGGCGACGAATGCCACATGGCCTTCCACTTCCCCGTCATGCCGCGCATCTTCATGGCGGTGCGCCGCGAATCGCGCTACCCCGTCTCGGAGATCCTCTCCAAGACCCCCGCGATTCCCTCCGGCTGTCAGTGGGGCATCTTCCTGCGCAACCACGACGAGCTGACCCTGGAGATGGTCACCGACGAGGAACGCGACTACATGTACGCGGAGTACGCCAAGGATCCGCGCATGCGCGCCAACATCGGCATCCGGCGGCGGCTCGCCCCGCTGCTGGACAACGACCGCAACCAGATCGAGCTGTTCACCGCGCTGCTGCTGTCGCTGCCCGGGTCGCCGATCCTGTATTACGGCGACGAGATCGGCATGGGCGACAACATCTGGCTCGGCGACCGCGACGCCGTGCGCACCCCCATGCAGTGGACCCCCGACCGCAACGCGGGCTTCTCCTCCTGCGACCCCGGACGGCTCTTCCTCCCCACCATCATGGACCCGGTCTACGGCTACCAGGTCACCAACGTCGAGGCCGCCATGTCCTCGCCGTCCTCCCTGCTCCACTGGACCCGCCGGATGATCGAGATCCGCAAGCAGAACCCGGCCTTCGGGCTGGGCTCCTTCACCGAGCTGCCCTCCTCCAACCCCGCCGTCCTCGCCTTCCTCCGCGAGGCCCCGCGGACCCCGGACGGGGAGGACGACCTGGTGCTGTGCGTGCACAACTTCTCGCGCTTCGCCCAGCCCACGGAGCTGGACCTCCAGTCCTTCGCGGGCCGCCACCCGGTCGAGCTGATCGGCGGCGTCCGCTTTCCGGCCATCGGCGAACTCCCCTACCTGCTCACCCTGGCGGGCCACGGCTTCTACTGGTTCCGCCTACGCCGCGCCGACCCCGTCTCGCCCCGCCCACCCCTCTGACCCGGCCGAGGAGCTGTCCCCCACCCCGCCCCTACCCGACCCCGGAGCCTCCGCCCCCGGCCCCGGCCCCCCACCGGGCTGCCGTACACACCCGGCGGGCCGGGACCCGCAACGCCCGCACCAACGCCACGGCTTGGGCACCCGCCCCCGGTGCGAAGCGAGGGGCGAAGCCCCGAGTCAGGGGGCGGGGACAGACCCCGAGCCGGGGACTGCGGGCGCAGCCCCGGGCGGAAGCCAGGGGCACAACCTCGGTTTGGGGCCGGGACGCAGGCCCGGGTTCGCGCCAAGGGCACAACCCCAGAACGGGACCAAGGGGCGCACCCCAGGGCAGGGCCGAGGACGCCAGCCCGCGGGCCAGGTCCGGGGCGCAGTTCGGCAGGAGCCCAGGAACGCAAACCCACGCGTGGCCCGGGGGCACAACCCCAGAACGGGACCAAGGGGCGCACCCCAGGGCAGGGCCGGGGGCGCCAGCCCGCGGGCGAGGCCCGGGGCGCAGTTCGGCAAGGGCCCAGGGGCGCAACCGCGGGTTCACGCCGAGGGCGCAACCCCAGAACTTGGCCGAGGGCGCAGCTCCAAGCGGGACCAAGGGGCGCGGCCCAGGGCGGAGGCCAGAGGCGCAGCCCCGCGCTCGGGCCGGGACACAGCCTCGTGTTCAGGCTGGAGGCGCAGCCCCGAGGTGGAGTCGAGGGGTGCAGCCCCGGGACGGGGATCGGGCCGCAGCTCCGAGGCGGGTCCAGGACGGAGTCCCGGGTGGGGGGCGAGGCCAAAGCGGGGCCGGGGCGCAACCCCGGTACGGGGCTTGGGCGCAGCCCCAGGCAAAGACGGGGTCCAAGGCGGGGTCCAGGGGCGCAGCCCCGGTGGAGGTCCGGGGCGCAGCCCCGGTGGGGGCCGGGGCGGAGTCCCGGGGTCGAGGAGGGGCGGGGTGGGGGAAAGTGGCCCCTTTGGGTGGAGGCGGCGTTTTCGGCATGGGTTCATGGGCACTCTGACTACTACCGCCACCGGCGGAGCCGATCGCGTACTCCGTACTCGCCGTACGGACGATCCTCGCCCGACACGTCCCGCACCGTCGCACAGTCAATGCCGCAATCCGGGACACTTTGCCCTGATCTGTCGTGTGCCCGGGGAAAGGACGCGACGCCATGCCGGAAGCTTCATTCTCCCGGGGGGCACACCACCCGCCGACCGCTACCGCACCAACCGCCGCCGCCAGCACGGCGGCCCGGGGCCCGGACGGGCCCGGGGCCGGGGCCGGGCTGCTCGGCTCGCTCGCGCCGCTGCTCGCCGAGTGGCTCCCCCGGCAGCGCTGGTTCGCGGGCAAGGGCCGCCCCGTCACCGGCTTCGCCCTCGTCTCCGCGACCGAGATACTGCCCAGCCCGCCGGGCGGCACGACCCCCGGGTTACTCCATCTGCTCATCCGCGCCCAGCAGCCGGAACCGCCCGGCCACCGCCACGGCTTCGGCTGCGGCCACCGCCGCGGAGCGGCCGCCAGCGACTGCTACCAGATCCTGCTCGGCGTCCGCACGACCCTGCCGCCCTCCCTCGCCCCCGCGCTCATCGGCCGCCCCAGCGGCGGCCCGCTGGACGGCCGTACCGTGTACGAGGCGCTGGCGGACCCCCGCCTCGCCTCGCTCCTCCTGGAGCGGCTCCGCGTTCCCGGCCGCCTGGACCCCCTGCGCTTCGTACGCGAACCCTCCAGCGCCATCCCCTCCATCCTGCCGCCGCGGCTGATGACGGCCGAGCAGTCCAATTCCTCGGTGGTGTACGGAGATACGTTCATCCTCAAGCTCTTCCGGCGGGTCAGCCCCGGCACCAACCCGGACCTCGAACTCCCCCTCGCCCTCGCCCGCACCGGCTGCACCCGGGTGCCCGCCCCCGCCGCCTGGTTCGAGGCCGCCCCGCCGCCGGAGGGCCCCGGTCCGCGGCCGGAGCCGTTCACCCTCGGCGTCCTCCAGCCCTACCTCGCCGGGTCCACCGACGGCTGGCAGCTCGCCCTCGACGCCCTCGCCGTACGCGCCGACTTCACCGACGCCGCGCACGCCCTCGGCCACGCCACCGCCGAGGTGCACCTCGCGATGGCCGAAGCGCTCCCCGTCTCCGTCCTGCGCCGCCCGCAGATCGAACACCTCGCGGCCGCCATGAGCGAACGCCTCGACTCGGCCGCCGCCGCGGTGCCCGCGCTCCAGCCGTACCGGGCCGCGCTGCACGCCGCGTACGAGGACGTCGCCGCCCTCGGCCGCACCGGGCGCACCTGGGCGGCCCAGCGCATCCACGGCGATCTGCACCTCGGGCAGGCCCTGCTGACGGCGGAACGGCAGTGGTCACTGATCGACTTCGAGGGCGAGCCGTCCCGTCCGCTCGCCGAACGCCGCCGCCCGCAGCCGCCGGTCCGCGACATCGCGGGCATGCTCCGCTCGTTCGACTACGCGGCGGCCGTGGGCGGCCACGACACGCCGCAGGACTGGGCCGGGCGCATGCGTGGCGCCTACTGCGCGGGGTACGCGGAGGCCTCCGGAACGGATCCGCGCGACGAGCCGGAGCTGCTGCGCGCCCATGAGACCGACAAGGCGGTGTACGAGGTCCTCTACGAGGCCCGCCACCGCCCCGACTGGCTGCCGGTCCCGATGACCGCGATCCGCCGACTGGCCGCCGCCGTCCGCTGACCCCCGCCGAGCCCCCTCCAATACCCGCCTCCGACACCCCCGGGAGGACCACCCCGTGACCGCACGACCGCCGTCCGGCCAGCACCCGTCCGACGAGGGCCCGGGCCCCGACCCGGCCACCACCGGCACCAGGACGGGCCCGGCGGTCCCGCCCACGTTCCTCCCCGGCCGAGCCGCCCGGCCGGAGCGCCCGCGCGCGGGCGCGCCCGAATCCGCCGCCCCGGCCACCGAACCCGACGTCGAGGCCGGGCTGCGGGAGTCCGGGTCCCCGCGGCGGGATCCCCGCTCGCCGGAGTCCGCGGGCATCAAGCCCACCTCGCGGCCGTCGTACGGGGCGCCGCCCGAGCCGCGGGCGCCGCGGGCGGCGGAGGCCGCGCCCGCGGCCGTACGGCAACCGCCCCCGCCCGAGCCCGCCCCGTACGACGACCACGGGGTGCGGGCCGCGAGTCCGCTCGGCGAGGGCGACCGGCAGCGGCTGCTCACCGGGGCGCATCACGACCCGCACGCGCTCCTCGGCGCACACCCGGTCCGCGGCGGCATCCGGTTCCGGGCGCTGCGCCCGTACGCGCGGGCGGTCACCGTCGTCGCCGACGGGCTGCGGGCGCGGCTGCGGGCCGAGGGGGACGGGCTGTTCTCGGGTGTGCTGCCGCTGGCCGCCATCCCCGACTATCAGCTGCTCGTGGCGTACGACGACGCCGAGGTGCGGGTCCACGACCCGTACCGCTTCCTGCCCGCCATCGGCGAACTCGATCTGCACCTGATCGGCGAGGGCCGCCACGAGGAGCTGTGGCGGGCGCTCGGCGCGCAGCCGATGACGCACCACGGGGTGGCCGGGACGCGGTTCACCGTGTGGGCGCCGAACGCGCGCGGCGTCCGGGTCACCGGGGACTTCTGCTACTGGGACGGCACCGGGTTCCCCATGCGTTCGCTCGGCTCCAGCGGCGTGTGGGAGCTGTTCGTGCCCGGTGTGGGCGAGGGCGCGCTGTACAAGTTCGAGATCACCCGGCCCGACGGCAGCCGCACGCTGCGCGCGGACCCGATGGCGCGGCGCACCGAGTGCCCGCCCGCGACGGCGTCGGTGGTGCACGCCTCGCACCACCGCTGGGGCGACGACGACTGGATGGCGCGGCGGGACGGCGGGCGGGCGCACGAGCGGCCGTTCTCGGTGTACGAGGTGCACCTGCCGTCGTGGCGGCCCGGGCTGACCTACCGGCAGCTCGCCGAGCAGCTGCCCGCGTACGTCAAGGATCTCGGCTTCACGCATGTCGAGCTGATGCCGGTGGCCGAGCATCCCTTCGGCGGTTCCTGGGGCTACCAGGTGACCGGCTTCTACGCGCCCACGGCCCGCCTCGGCCCGCCCGACGACTTCAAGTACCTGGTCGACGCGCTGCACCGGGCGGGGATCGGGGTGCTGGTGGACTGGGTGCCCGCGCACTTCCCGCGGGACGCGTGGGCGCTGGCGGAGTTCGACGGGCGGCCGCTGTACGAGCCGTCGGACCCGCTGCGGGCGGCGCACCCGGACTGGGGGACGCTCGAATTCGACTACGGCCGCACGGAGGTGCGGAACTTCCTGGTGGCGAACGCGGTCTACTGGTGCGAGGAGTTCCACATCGACGGTCTGCGCGTCGACGCCGTGGCGTCCATGCTCTACCTCGACTACTCCCGCGAGCCCGGCCAGTGGACGCCCAACGCGCACGGCGGCCGGGAGAACCTGGACGCGGTGGCGTTCCTCCAGGAGATGAACGCGACGGTCTACCGCCGCTGCCCGGGCGTCGTGACCATCGCCGAGGAGTCCACGGCCTGGGACGGCGTCACCCGGGCCACCCACCACGTGGGGGCGAGCGGCTTCGGCGGGCTCGGCTTCGGGCTGAAGTGGAACATGGGGTGGATGCACGATTCGCTGGGCTACGTGGCGCACGAGCCGGTGCACCGGAAGTACCACCACCACGAGATGACGTTCTCGATGGTGTACGCGTACAGCGAGAACTACGTCCTGCCCATCTCGCACGACGAGGTGGTGCACGGCAAGCGGTCGCTGGTGAGCAAGATGCCGGGCGACTGGTGGCAGCAGCGCGCCGACCACCGGGCCTACCTCGGCTTCATGTGGGCGCATCCGGGGAAGCAACTGCTGTTCATGGGGCAGGAGTTCGCGCAGGGCGCGGAGTGGTCGGAGCGCCACGGCCCCGACTGGTGGCTGCTGGACCCCTCGTACTCGGCCGAACCCGACCACCGGGGCGTGCGCGACCTGGTCCGCGACCTCAACCGGGTGTACGTGGCGACGCCGTCGCTGTGGCAGCGGGACACGGTGCCGGAGGGGTTCGCGTGGGTGGAGGGGGACGGGCACGAGGACAACGTGTTCGCGTTCCTCCGCTTCGACGCGGACGGCTCCCCGCTGCTGGCGATCAGCAACTTCTCGCCGGTGGTGCGGCATGCGTACCGGGTGGGCGTACCGGACACGGTCCCGCTGTGGCGGGAGGTGCTGAACACCGACGACGCGCGGTACGGCGGCAGCGGCGTGCTCAATCCGGAACCGCTGAAGGCCGAGCCGACGGCCGCCCACGGCCGACCGGCCAGCCTGCTGCCGGTGCTGCCGCCGCTGGCGACGATCTGGCTGCGCCCGGCCTGAGCCACAGCGCACAAGGCCGCGTTCAAAAGGTTGACGACTGACGTGGACACGCCTAAAGAGAGTGTGAGAGCGCTCTCACACCCCCTTCAGGAGGTACGTCCATGCGCCCCCGCAGACACAGATCCGTCCTCAGATCGGCGGTGGCGGCCTTCGCCGCCACCGCCGTCGCCCTCCTCGGCGCCACGTCCTCACGGGCCGATGCGCCGCCCACGCCCACCGGCTGGACCCTCCAGTGGAGCGACGACTTCACCGGCGCGGCGAACACCCTCCCCTCCGCCGCCAACTGGCAGATCGACACCGGCTACAGCTACCCCGGCGGCCCCGGCAACTGGGGCACCGGCGAGATCCAGCGCTACACCGACTCCACGAGCAACCTCAGCCAGGACGGCAGCGGCAACCTCCGCATCACCCCGCTCCGCGACGGCTCGGGCAACTGGACGTCGGCCCGCATCGAGACCAGGCGCGCCGACTTCAAGGCCCCGGCCGGCGGGGTGCTGCGCATGGAGGGCCGGATCCAGATGCCGAACGTCACCGGCACCGCCGCCCTCGGCTACTGGCCCGCCTTCTGGGCGCTCGGCAGCCCGTACCGCGGCAACTACCAGAACTGGCCGGGCATCGGCGAGTTCGACATCATGGAGAACGTCAACGGGATCGACTCCGTGTGGGGCGTGCTGCACTGCGGCGTGAACCCCGGCGGCGCCTGCAACGAGAGCACCGGCCTCGGCGCCAGCCGCGCCTGCCCGGGGTCGAGCTGCCAGTCCGCGTTCCACACCTACCGCTTCGAATGGGACCGCTCGACCACCCCGAACCAGCTCCGCTGGTACGTGGACGGCCAGCAGTTCCACAGCATCAGCCAGAGCCAGGTCGACGCCACCACCTGGTCGAACATGACCGACCACGCGGGCTACTTCCTGCTCCTCAACGTGGCGATGGGCGGCGCGTTCCCGAACGGCGTCCACGGCTCGGCCACGCCCACCGCGGCCACCGTCCCCGGCCACCCCATGCTCGTCGACTACGTGGCGGTCTGGACCCGCGGCGGTGGCGGCACCGACCCCGGCACCGGCTCCGCCACGCTCTACCCGGGTACGGGCGGCGCCCTCGGCGCGGCCTCCTCGTCCGCGACCGCCACGACCCTGGCCCCGGCGGGCGGCGCCAACCACGACGGGACGCCGTACCAGCCGCAGACCTTCACCTCGTCCGGCATCACCCGGACGTACAGCGGCGGCTCGACGGCCTTCGACCTGTTCGTGGACGCGGGCACGACCGTCGCCAACGGGCAGCAGGTGAGGGTCAGTTACGACCTCACGGGTGACGGCAGCTGGGACCGCACCGAGACCTACCAGTACTTCGCCACCGATCCGGTGCCGGGCTACGAGCACTACACCCAGGCCCGCGGCCTCAAATCCGCCACCGGCTCGCTCGGCAACATGACGGGCGGCAAGGTCCGGGTCGAGGTGTGGAACGCCATCGGCAACGGCGCCAGCACCCTCGGCACCGGCAACCAGTCCTTCGTCCGCATCCCCTTCAACTAGTGCTATCGGGTTCGGGCTCGCCCAGCCGGGCGAGTTCGTCCCGTACCCGGTCCGCGTCCGGGTGGCCGAGGGCGTCGAAGCGGCTCAGCGCCGCGCACCAACTGATCCGCGCCCCGGCCAGGTCCCCGGCGGTCCGCTGGGCGTCACCGAGCCGGTGCAGCGACTCGGCCTCCCGTACCCGCTCGTCCAGGGTGCGGCGCAGCGCGACCGCGTGCCGGTAGCAGGTGATGGCCTGCTGGTGGTCGCCGAGGTGGTGGTGGGCGTACCCGAGGCTGTCCCAGGCGGCCGACTCCCCGCGCCCGTCGCCCGCCTCCCGCAGCAGGGCGAGCGCCTGGGCGCAGTGCACCAGGGTCTGCTGGAAGTCGCCCAGCCTGGCGTACGCCCAGCCCAGGTTGTTGAGGGCGTACGCCTCGCCCTTGCGGTGACCGGCCACCTGGTACAGCTCCAGCGAGCGCCGGGCGTGGTACAGCAGCTCCTCGTCCCGGCCCTGGCGCTCGGCCGTCATGTTGAGCGCGACATGGATGCGGGCCTGGCCGATGTGGTTGGCGACCTCGCCGTGCAGGTTGAGCGAGCGCAGCAGATGGCCGCGGGCCCGGTCGTACCGCCCCATCCGCAGATCGGCCAGGCCCATCCCGTGGCAGGCGTAGGCCTGCCCGGCCGGATCGGCGATGCGGTGAGCGGCGCCGAGCGCGATGCGGTGGACGGTGCGCTGGTCGTGCCAGTGACCGAGCTGGTCCAGGTACTCCATGAGCGACCAGGCCAGTTGCCAGGCGTGGGTCTCGAATGAGGCGTCCGCGGCCTGCTGGAGGGCCGCGATCAGCACCGGGTGCTCCAGGGTGAACCAGGTGAGCGCCTGGGCGTGTTCGTCGAACGTCTCGACGGTGACACCGGACCGCGCCGGGGCGACGGCGATCGGCTCCCGGTGCGGGGTGAAGGCACGCCCGGCGGCGACGGCGGAGTGCAGATAGTGGTCGAGCACCCGGTGCAGCGCGGACCGGCGGTCGTCCGCCGAGTCGTACTCCTGGGTCAGCTCCATGGCGTACGCGCGCAGCAGATCGTGGAACGCGTACCGGCCCGGGCTGCGCTCGGCGATCAGATGGGCCCGGGTGAGCCTGCCCAGCAGCCTGCGCGCCTGCGACAGGCCCACCCCGGCGAGGGAGGCCGCGGCGGGAGCGGCGATGTACGGGCCGGGGTGGACGGCGAGCAGCCGGAACAGCCGGGCGGTGTCGTCACCGAGGGTGTGGTACGACCACGAGAACACGGCCCGGACATCGGTGGTGGCGTCCCCGCCCTCGAACGCGTCCAGGCTGCCGCGGGCGTCGTGCAGCTCATCGGCGAGCGCGGCGATGCTGAAGCGGGGGTGGGTGGCGGCCCGGGCGGCCACGATCGCGAGCGCGAGGGGCAGCCCCGCGCACACCGTGACGACGTCCTCCACGGCCTGCGGTTCGGCGGCGGCACGCTCGGCGCCGATACGGCCGACGAGCAGCTCGCGCGCCTCGGCCCGGCCGAGCAGATCCAGCGGCAGCGGCCGGGCCTGTTCCGCGACGACCAGGCCGGTGAGTTCGTTACGGCTGGTCAGCACCACCAGACAGCCGGGCGAGCCGGGCAGCAGCGGGCGCACCTGCTCGGCGTCGCGGGCGTTGTCGAGCAGGATCAGCACCCGGCGGTCGGCCAGCAGGCTGCGGTAGAGCGCGGTCTGCGCCTCCACGGTGGCGGGGATGCGGTGCGCGGGCACCTGGAAGGCGTCGAGGAAGCCGCGGACCGCCTCGGCCACGGTCATCGCGGAGCCGGTGGGGCCGAAGCCGCGCAGGTTGACGTACAGCTGCCCGTCGGGGAAGCGGTCGCGGACCCGGTGCGCCCAGTGCACCGCGAGGGTGGTCTTGCCGAGGCCGCCGCTCCCCGCGATCACCCCGATCACGGCGGCGGTCGGCGACCGGCCGACGGTGGCGGCGCCGGTGCGCAGCAGGGCGTCCAGTCCGGCGAGTTCGCGCTCGCGTCCGCTGAAGTGGGCGACGTCGGGGGGCAGTTGCTGGGGGATGGCTCCGGGATAGGCGGCCATCCTGCCCGCCTCGGCGGCCTCCGCGGCGGTACGGGGCTCGGCCGGGTGCCCGGCGGCTCCCGCGGTCCCGGGCCCGGCCGCGTGCCCGGCCCCGGCGGCGTGCCCGGTGCCGGACGCGGGCCGGGATTCGGGCACGTGCCCGGCCTCGGACCCCGCGCCGTCCCCAGGCGCATGCCCAGCGCCGGACGCGTACCCGGCGCGCTCCCCGGGCGCATGCCAGTCCCCGGGACCGGGGCGGGACCCGGCGGCATCCCCTGCGCCGGACCCGGGCCGTGCCCCGGGGTCGTACCCGGCCCCGGGAGCGGTACGGGCCCCGGCCTCGCGCCCGGCCGCGGACCCCGCGCCGTCCCCAGGCGCATGCCCGGCCCCGGACGCGTACCCCGCCCCGGACCCGGCGCGGCCCTCGGGCACGGGCCCGGTCCTCCGCCCGGCCCTCGGCCCGGGCACGAGCCCGAATCCGCTGCGCGCCTCGAGCGCCTGGCGGTGGAGCCGTTGCAGCTCCTCCCCCGGTTCGATGCCCAGCTCCTCCGCGTACCGCTGCCGGGTGGCGCGGAACAGCGCGAGGGCGTCGGCCCGGCGCCCGGACCGGCACAGCGCCTCCATCAGCAGCGCCACCGAGCGCTCGCGCAGCGGGTGTTCGGCGACCAGCGCGGACAGCTGTGCGACGGCCTCGTGGTGGCGCCCGGCCCGTACGTCGAGCGCGGCGCACTCCTCCACCGCGGCCCGCCGCTCCTCCTCCAGACCGGCCCCGACGGTGTCGGACAGCCAGCCGCCCGCCACATCGGCGAGCGCGGGTCCGCGCCACAACTGGAGTGCGGCGCGCAGCAGTTCCGCGGCCCGGTCGTCGTGCTCGTTGCGGGCCTCGCGCACCAGGTCCCGGAACCTGTGCAGGTCGACGGCCGTGCGCGGGGTGGTGAGGCAGTAGCCCTTGGCGGAGGTGGTGAGTTCGGTGTCGGGCAGGGCGGCGAGGATGCGGCGCAGCTTGGAGATCTGGACCTGTACGGCGTTGCGCGCCGAGCCCGGCGGGTTCTCGCCCCAGATGGCCATGACCAGCCGGTCGACGGAGACCACCCGGCCCGGTTCCATCAGCAGCATCGCCAGAACGGAACGCTGCTGCGCGGCGGTCGGGCCCAGCAGCTGGTCGTCCCGCCATATCCCCACGGGCCCCAAGAGGCGTAACCCGGTCCCGTCCACGCGCTGCCCCCGTCGGTACCAGAGATTCATGTGACAATCCCGCAGCCTACCCACGGGGCCAGGTCAGCGAGGCATCAGCCGTACATCAGCGGCTCGTAGGACGCTGGCGTCATGACCACGGCCGGACACACTCGCCGCAGACCCCGGATAGGCGATCTCGTCTACGACATCGAGCGCGAGACCATCGGCCGCGTGGCGTATATCGACGCCGGTGGCAACATCGCGTGGATCAAGCCCCGGCACGGCGGCCCCGAATGGACCGCGCTCCCGGAACAGCTTCGTCCGGCGGCGGACGGAGAGGGCTGACCGGCCCTTCCCTGTGCCGGTGTCCCGTGTCCTGCCACGGGGGGAGGACGCGGGGCACCCCTACCCTGACAAAAAAACACGACCGCGGCCCTGCCCCGATTCAGGAGGGCAGGGCCGCGGGGGCATGAGGGGTCAGGCAGGCACGTGCTCCTTGGCCGTGTCACCGTCACGCTGCTCGGGGAGCGCCTTGGTGTCGGCGTCCTCGGAGTCGTCGGCGGCCGGGCCGTGGCCGCCGCCGTTCGCCGCGAAGGCCGCGGTGTCGAACGGGAGGCGTCCGGCGAGGACCTCCTTCATCCGGTCCTTGTCGATCTCCTTGGTCCAGGTGCCGACCAGGACGGTGGCGACCGCGTTGCCCGCGAAGTTGGTGAGGGCGCGGGCCTCGCTCATGAAGCGGTCGACGCCGACGACCAGGCCGACACCGCCGACCAGGTCGGGCCGGTGCGACTGGAGGCCGCCCGCGAGGGTGGCCATACCGGCGCCGGTGACACCGGCCGCGCCCTTGGAGGCGACGATCATGAACAGCAGCAGGGATATCTGCTCGCCGATCGCGAGCGGCTTGCCCATGGCGTCGGCGATGAACAGCGACGTCATGGTCAGGTAGATCGCGGTGCCGTCCAGGTTGAAGGAGTAGCCGGTCGGCACGGTGATGCCGACGACGGGACGGCTGACGCCCGCGTGCTCCATCTTGGCGATCAGCAGCGGCAGCGCCGACTCCGAGGAGGACGTCGACAGGATCAGCAGGAACTCCCGCGCCAGGTACTTCAGCAGCAGGAACAGGTTCACGCCGGCCACCAGGCGCAGGATCGTGCCGAGCACGAGGAACACGAAGAGGAAGCAGGTGGTGTAGAAGCCGATCATGATGACGGCGAGCGCCTTGAGCGCGTCCAGACCCGTCTCTCCGACCACCGCGGCGATCGCGCCGAAGGCGCCCACCGGGGCCAGCCACATGACCATCGACAGCAGCTTGAAGACGAGCTGCTGTATGTGGCCTATGCCGCGCAGCACCGGCTCACCGGACGTGCCCATGGCCTGGAGGCCGAAGCCCACGAGGAGGGCGACGAACAGGGTCTGGAGCACCTGCTCCGAGGTGAACGCGGAGAGCAAGGTGGTGGGGATGATGCTCAGCACGAACCCGGACAGGCCCTCGCTCGCAGCGCTGTCGACCTGGTCCTGACCGGCCTTCGCCACTTCCTGGCTGAAGTGCAGCCCGCTGCCGGGCTCCAGGATGTTGCCGACGATCAGGCCGATGCCGAGCGCGACGGTCGACATCACCATGAAGTAGCCGAGCGCGAGACCGCCGACCTTGCCGACCTTGGCGGCCTTCCGTACCGAGCCGACGCCGAGCACGATCGTGCAGAAGATGATCGGCGAGATCAGCATCTTGATCAGGTCCACGAAGCCCTCACCGATGGGCTTCAGCTCGACCGCCGTGTCGGGGGCGGCGAAGCCCACGGTGATCCCGAGCGCCACCGCGCCGATGACGGCGAGGTAGAGGTAGTGGATCTTTTCCTTCTTCGCCTTCGGCCGCTCCGGCTCGTTGCGTCCCGATGCGGGCGGCGTGATCTCCGCAGCCACGGTGCTGCCTCCTTCTCTTCGGCCGTCCAACTGTCCCGGCGCTGTACCGTGTGCGGCTCGCACACCGCCTTGAACGGTTCCGGCGACTATGCCCCAGGGCTGTGACGGGGGTCACCCTTCCGTTCATTTCGTTCACACAAAGATGCGTGTGCAGACTGATGGACATGCACATCCCCCACCCGCGGAGCCTGGCCGGGCAGCTCTTCGCGATGCAGGTCGTGCTGGTCGCCGCCCTGGTGACGGGATGCGCCGTCTTCGCGTACATCACCGACCGCGACCAGGCCACGGTCGCCGCGCGCAGCCAGGCCACGGCCGCCGCCGCTGCCGTCGCGGACTCCCCTTCGGTGGCCGACGCCGTACGGACCGACGACCCCAGTGCCCGGCTCCAGCCGTACGCGGAGAAGGTGCGCCGGGACACCGGCGTCACCTTCGTGACCATCATGAACCCGCGCGGTATCCGTTGGACACACCCCGATCCGGACAGGATCGGGGAGCGCTACCTCGGCCACATCGAGCCCGCGCTGCGGGGCCGGATCTTCCCCGAGACCTACACCGGCACCCTCGGCGCCTCGGTGCGGGTGATCGCCCCGGTGCGCGACGCGCGGGCCGGAGGCCGGATCACCGCGCTGGTCAGTGCCGGGATCACGGTGGAGACCATCAGCGCCCAGGTGCGGCGCCAGCTCCTCGCGCTGCTCGCCGTCGCGGCCGGTGCGCTCGCCGCCGGAGGTCTGTGCGCGTACGTCATCAACGCCCGGCTGCGCCGCCACACCCACGGTATGAACGCCACCGAGCTGAGCCGCATGCACGACTACCACGAGGCGGCGCTGCACGCGGTGCGCGAGGGACTGCTGATGCTGGACGGGCAGCGGCGGATCGCGCTCATCAACGACGGCGGCCGGGAACTCCTCGGGCTGCCCGAGGACGTGGTCGGGGCCTACGTCTCCGAGCTGGGCCTGCCCACCGCGCTCACCGGCGCCCTGCTGGCCGCCGAGCCGCGCGTGGACGAACTGCATCTGACCGCGGAACGGGTCGTGGTGGTCAACACCTCCCCGGTGAGCAGCGGCGAGCAGCGCGGCACGGTCGTCACGCTGCGCGACCACACCGAGCTCCAGGCGCTGTCCGGCGAGTTGGACTCGGTACGCGGCTTCGCCGAGGCGCTGCGCTCACAGGCCCACGAGGCGGCCAACCGGCTGCACGCCGTCGTCTCGCTGATCGAGCTGGGCCGGGAGGACGAGGCGGTCGAGTTCGCGACCGCGGAACTGGAGCTGGCCCAGGCGCTCACCGACCAGGTGGTGGCGGCCGTCGCCGAACCCGTGCTGGCCGCGCTGCTGCTGGGCAAGGCGGCCCAGGCCAGCGAGCGCGGCGTCGAACTCGTCCTCACCCCCGACAGCCGCATCGACGACGGTCTGCTGCCGCCCGGCCTCGCCGCCCGCGACCTGGTGACCATCGTCGGCAACCTGGTCGACAACGCGATCGACGCCGCCGCCGAAGGCGTCGGCAGCGGCGCCGCCCGCAGCGCCCGCGTCACGGTCGCCGTCCGTGCGGACGACGGCGAGCTGACCCTGCACATCGCGGACACCGGCGCGGGTCTTGACCCGGCGGCGACCGAGGACGCGTTCCGCCGCGGCTGGTCCACCAAGTCGTCGGGCCGCGGCCTGGGGCTGGCCCTGGTCCAGCAGGCCGTACGGCGCAACGCGGGCACCGTGGACGTGGCCGGGGCGCCCGGCTCGGGCGCCGAGTTCACCGTCCGGCTGCCGCTCGCCACCGCGGCCCCCACCTCATGAGCACCCGGGCCGGGCGGGCACCGATGACCACGTCCGACGGATTCACAGGGCCGTAACCCTGGCCACTCTTCATTACGCTCCGTAAATTAGGCCCCCGAGCTTTTTGCCCGGCCCCCGGCATGCCCCGCCGCACCCCGCCCTGTCCCCGAGAGGAAACCCGACCATGAGCCCGCCGCAGGCGAACTCGGCGACCCCGACCCCGGAGCCGATCCGGGTGCTCGTCGTCGAGGACGACCCCGTCGCGGCGGACGCGCACCGGATGTACGTCGAGCGCGTCCCCGGATTCGCCGTCGTCGGCACCGCGCGCACCGGCGGTGACGCCCAGCGGCTGCTGGAGCGCACCCCCACCGACCTGGTCCTGCTCGACCTCTACCTCCCCGACGGGCACGGCCTCCAGCTGGTGCGGGCGCTGCGCGCGGCCGGGCACGGGGCGGACGTCATCGCCGTCACCTCGGCCCGGGACCTCGCCGTGGTCCGGGACGGGGTCTCACTCGGGGTCGTCCAGTACGTACTGAAGCCGTTCACCTTCTCCACCCTCCGCGACCGGCTCCAGCGGTACGCCGAGTTCCGGTCGACCGCGGGCGAGGCCAGCGGGCAGGACGAGGTGGACCGGGCGCTGGCCGCCCTGCGCGCACCGCAGCCCGCGTCGATGCCCAAGGGGCTCACCCAGGCCACCCTCCAGGCGGTCACCGAGGCGCTGCGCGCCGCCGAGGGCGGCATCTCGGCGGCGGCGACGGCGGAGGCGGTCGGGATCTCCCGGATCACCGCGCGCCGCTATCTGGAACACCTGGTGGAGGCGGGCCGCGCCGACCGTGCGCCGCATTACGGGGCGATAGGCCGCCCGGAGCTGGTCTACCGCTGGCTCAGCGAGCACTGACCGCCTGCCTGGGCGGGCACTGAGCGCCTGCCTCGGCGAGCATGGGGCAATCCTGCGGAGCGACCATTAGGAAAGTTTCCTATCCGGGCGTCTTGTCGCGGTCATGGCGACTCGCTAGCGTTCAGCCGCACCCCTCCCCTCACCCCCCAGGAGGACGCCCGTCATGCATCACAGACGCACCCTGGCCGCGGCCACCGGGCTGGTCGCCCTGCTCACCACGGGCGCGGCCACCACCGCCCAGGCCACCCCCTCGCCCCACGCCACGGCGGCCGCGGCCATCGGCCAGACCGGCCCGTACCTCTACCTCGGCTGGGGCAGTCCGCCCAAGGCCACGGACGTGATGTCGGCGACCCGGACGACGCAGTTCACGATGGCGTTCATGCTCTCCGACGGCGGCTGCACCCCCAAGTGGGACGGCTCCCGCGCCCTCACCGGCGGCACCGACCAGTCGACCATCAACGCCATCCGCGCGGCCGGTGGCGACGTCACCGTCTCCTTCGGCGGCTGGAGCGGCAACAAGCTCGGCGAGAAGTGCTCGTCCGCTTCCGCGCTCGCCACCGCGTATCAGAAGGTCATCGACGCGTACCGGCTCAAGGCGATCGACATCGACATCGAATCGACCGAGTTCGAGAACGCGACGGTCCGGCAGCGGGTGATCGACGCGCTGAAGACGGTCAAGCAGAAGAACAGCGGCATCAAGGTCTACGTCACCTTCGGCACCACCACGACCGGGCCCGACGCCAACGGCACGGACCTGGTCAAGCGCGGCGCCAGGGCCGGGCTCGACGTGGACGGCTGGACGGTCATGCCGTTCGACTTCGGACAGGGCTCCGTCGACATGGCGGCGGCCACCAGGACGGCGGTCGACGGACTCAAGAACACCGTCGCGAGCGCCTACGGCCTCTCCTCCGACGCCGCCTACCGCAAGGTCGGCTTCTCCTCGATGAACGGGAAGACGGACGTCGCGGGCGAGACGGTGACCCTGGCGAACTTCAACTCCATGATCTCGTACGCCAAGAGCCACCACCTGGCCCGGGTCAGCTTCTGGTCCCTCAACCGCGACCGCAAGTGCGGCTCCGGCACGGACGCGGACGCGTGCAGCGGCATCAACCAGGGGACGTACGACTTCACGAAGGCGCTCGCGGGCTACACGGGCTGAACTTCCCTCCACTGAACCCGCTTTCGAGCGCCCGGTACGCCAACCACACCCCGCTACACGGGGATTGACCTTGCGTTGAAGGCGACCTTACGGTCGGCCCGCAGGCCATAGAGGCCGGCAAGGAGGTCGTGCCGTGCGCCCCACACCCGCCACACTGATCCTCACCGCCGCCACCCTCGTCGCCACCGCCGGGCTCACCGCCTGCGGTGGCGGCTCGGGCAGTGATCCGGACACCGTCAAGGTCGCGTACAACCGCAGCACCGACAACAAGATCCGCTTCAAGGACAACCACCTCGCCGCGGTGAAGAAGCAGTTCGAGAAGGCGAACCCCGGCAAGAAGGTCAAGCTGATCCCGATCCAGGCGCAGGACAACGACTACGCCACCAAGGTCCAGCAGATGATGCGGTCCCCGAAGACCGCCCCCGACCTGGTCTACGAGGACACCTTCCGGATCAACGCGGACATCAAGGCGGGCTATCTGCGGCCGCTGGACGACTACCTGGCCAAGTGGAAGAGCTGGGACCAGTTCGTCGACACGGCGAAGACGGCGGCCAAGGCCGAGGACGGCAAGACGTACGGCGTCCCGGACGGCACCGACACCCGCGGGCTGTGGTTCAACAAGGAGATCTTCGCGAAGGCCGGGCTGCCCGCCGACTGGGCGCCGAAGAACTGGGACGACATCCTGGAGGCCGCCCGCACCGTCAAGAAGAAGGTCCCCGGCGTCACCCCGCTCAACGTGTACACCGGCAAGGCCCCGGGCGAGACGTCCGTCATGCAGGGCTTCGAGATGCTGCTGTACGGGACGGGCGCGGCGGGCGACGAGCCGCTCTACGACCCGAAGACGAAGAAGTGGGTCACCGGCGGCCAGGGCTTCCGGGACTCGCTGGCGTTCCTGAAGACCGTGTACGGCGAGAAGCTCGGCCCGGACATCTCCGACGCCCTCGACCCCAACGTCGGCACCACCGTCTTCAGCGAATGGCTCCCCGAAGGCAAGCTCGCCATCGCCCTCGACGGCTCCTGGCTCGGCCAGAACTGGCTGAAGACCGGCGGCAAGCCATGGCCCGAGTGGTCGAAGACCCTCGGCCAGGCCCCGATGCCCACCGAGCATGGCCAGGCACCCGGCAAGGTCAGCATGTCCGGCGGCTGGGCCTGGGCGATCAGCGCGAAGTCCAAGAACCCCGACCTGGCCTGGAAGTTCATCGAACAGTTCCAGACCAAGGAGAACGCGGTCCGGTGGGACATCGTCAACGCCCAGATCGCCGTCCGGAAGGACGTCGCGCAGGACCCGGAATACCTCTCCTCCATGCCCGGTATCCGCTTCTTCACCGGCCTGGTGAAGTACACCCACTACCGCCCGGCGCTCCCCGTCTACCCGCAGGTGTCCTCGGCCATCGGCGAGGCCATGGAGGCGGCGACCGCGGGTGACTCCTCGCCGGGCGCCGCCGCGAAGCGTTACGACGAGCAGCTGAAGTCCGTCACCGACGGCGCCGTGGGCGGATGACCACCGCGCCCGCCGTCCCGGTCCGCGGGGGGCGTCGCCGCCGCCCCCCGCGCTGGCTCCCGCTCGCCCCGGCCACCGTCCTGCTGCTGCTCTTCCTCGGCGGGCCCATCGCGTACTGCTGCTACATCGCCTTCACCAACATGCAGCTGACCGGCACCTCCACCACGGAGTTCACCGGCCTCGCCAACTTCCGCCGCGCGTTCGGGGACGACGACTTCCGCAACGCGGTCGTCCTCACCCTCGTCTTCACGGTCGTCTCCTCCCTCCTCGGCCAGAACACCCTGGGCCTGGCCCTGGCCGCCCTGATGCGGCGCGCGTCCAAGCCGGTGCGCACGCTGATCGGGGCGATCGTGGTCGCGGCCTGGGTCGTCCCCGAGATCGTCGCGGGCTTCCTGCTGTACGCCTTCTTCCGCCGCGAGGGCACGCTCAACGCGCTGCTGGACGGGCTGGGCCTGCCGTCCCAGAACTGGCTGTACACCCTGCCCATCCTCGCCGTGTCGTTCGCCAACGTCTGGCGCGGCACGGCCTTCTCGATGCTCGTGTACTCCGCCGCCCTGTCGGAGATCCCCCAGGAGATCACCGAGGCGGCGGAGGTCGACGGCGCGGGCGGTCTCCGCCGCTTCTGGCACGTCACCCTGCCGATGATCCGCCGCTCCATCGGCACCAATCTGATGCTCAACACCTTGCAGACGCTGTCAGTGTTCGGCCTCATCTGGGCCATGACCCGCGGCGGCCCCGGCAACCGCAGCCAGACGCTGCCGGTGTTCATGTACGACCAGGCGTTCAACAAATCCCTGATCGGCTACGGCACGGCGGTGGCGCTGTTGTTGCTGCTGGTGGGGGCGGCGTTCTCGGTGGTGTATCTGCGGCTGATGCGCGAGGAGGTCTGAGCCCGCTGTCGGTGGTGGCGGGGCCCTCCGTCCGTACGCCCGAGCCGGACCCGGGGGCCGCGAGCGCGGCCCCCGTCAGCACCGCCGAGATCAGCAGGGTGCACACCGCCGCCGTGGCGGTCTTCGACGGCCTCTTCGACGGCATCGCGTCAGCCCGCCTGTTGTTCCGCGGGCATCTGCCCGGCCCGTACCCGGGTTCGCGCATCTGTGGTCACACTCTCAACTGGCCGCCGGGGGCGGGTGAGTTCCGGTGACGCGCGTCACAGCGCGGATCCAGCGGCCCGGAATCAGCGGGCCCGGCTCGCGATCCGGTCGAGCCACTCGCGCAGGAGGGCGCTTTCGGACGCGGTCAGGGCGTCGGTCCGCGGCAGCGCGGCGCGGAGCGTGACGGCGGCCGCGGCGGGCCCGGGTTCGGGAGCGGCGGGGGCGTCGGTGGTGATCGCCGCGAGGACCGCCTCGCGGGCGGTGTGCGACAGCTCCGGGTCGCGGCGCTCCTCGGGCGTGGCGATGAGCGCGAGCGTCGTACCGGATCCGGCGGCGTGCACGAGGGCCGCGGCCCGGTCCTCGGGGACGCGCAGCCTGCCCGCCTCCGCGATGCGCCGGATGTGCCCGGCGAGCACGTCGAAGGCGTCGAGGGCCGCGGGCGACGACGACCCGGGGCGCTGCTGGCCGTACATCAGCAGGTACAGCTCCGGGTTGGCCAGGCCGAGGCCGACGTGGAGATCCCATCCGGCGCGGAGGTCCGCGACCGGGTCGTCGGTGGGCTCCGCGGCGGTCTTGTCGGCCAGGTAGGCCGCGAAGCCATGGGCGACGACGGCGTCGAGCAGACCCTGCTTGTCGCCGAAGAGCCGGTAGATGGTCGGCGGCTGCACCCCGGCCGCGGCGCTCACCGCCCGGGTCGACACCGCGTCGGTCCCGCCTTCGGCCAGCAGTCGGGCGGCCGCCGCGACGATGCGCTCCCGGTTTCCGTCCGCGGTGGTGACGTCGTCGTTCTCCATGTTTCCAACGATAACAGTTTCGCGTTATCGCTTATCTGTTTCCGATGATACGCTCCATCCGTTATCACTGGAAACATCGGATCAGGGAGAGCCTCATGATCATCGTCACCGGAGCCAACGGCAGGTACGGCCGCGCGGTCGCCGAGCGGCTGCTGGAACGCGTCCCCGCCGAGGAGCTCGGCGTCAGCGTGCGCGACGTAGAGAAGGCGCGCGACCTCGGCGCCCGGGGCGTACGCGTCCGCCGCGGCGACTTCGCCGACCCGTCGAGTCTCGCCCACGCCTTCGAGGGCGCCTCACAGGTCCTGATCGTCTCCACGGATGCCACCGGCGAGACGGCCCTGCGCGCGCACCGCACGGCCGTCGACGCCGCGGCGGCGGCCGGAGCGGGCCGCATCGTCTACACCAGCCACATGGGCGCGCACCCCGCCTCCCCCTTCGCCCCGATGCCCGACCACGCCGCCACCGAGGCCGCGCTGCGCGCGTCCGGCGTCCCCTTCACCGCGCTGCGCAACGGGTTCTACGCCTCCTCGGCCGTGATGCTGCTCGGCGCCGCGCTCGACACGGGCGAACTGATCGCGCCCGAGGACGGGCCGGTCGCCTGGACCGACCACGCCGACCTCGCCGACGCGGCGGCGCTCGCCCTCACCACGGGCGGCGACGACCTCGACGGGCAGACCCCCGCCCTCACCGGTCCCGAGGCGATCGACCTGGCCGGTATCGCGGCGCTCGCCACGCGGCTGACGGGCCGCCCGGTCCGCAGGGTCGTCGTCTCCGACGCCGAATACCGCGCACACCTGCTGGACCACGGCCTGCCGGAGGCTCGGGCCGACCTGCTCGTCGGCCTGTTCGCGGCGAGCCGCCGGGGCGACTTCGCCCCGGCGGACCCCACGCTCGCCCGCCTGCTCGGACGGCCCACGGTGACGCTGGCGGACGTGCTGAAGGCGAGCCTCGGCCGCACCCTGGCCACCGGCTGACGCCCCGGCCGGAAAATCAAACCCGAAGCGCGCGGCACGGACATAGGATCTGCGCCATGGCGACGCGGCTGGTGCAGATTGCGATGAAGGCCCGGGACGACTCGGCGCTCGGCCGGTTCTGGGCGGAGGCGCTCGACTGGGGTATGTCCAGCGAGGGGCCCGGCGTGACCAATCTGGAGCCCAAAGGCCTCGCCTATCCCGACCCCAGCGCCGTCTACATCGACATTCTTGCCGTCCCGGACCCCAAGACGGTGAAGAACCGGGTGCACGTCGACCTCGCCACCACCTCCGCGGCCCATCAGGCGGACCTGGTCGCGCGCCTCCAGGCGCTCGGCGCGACGCCCGCCGACGTGGGCCAGGGCGACGTCCCGTGGACGGTCCTCGCCGACCCGGAGGGCAACGAGTTCTGCGTGCTGGAGCCCCGGGAGATCTACCGGGACACCGGGCCGATGGCCGCGGTGGTGGTCGACTGCGCGGATCCGCGGGCCATGGCCCGGTTCTGGGGCGAGGCGATGGACTGGACCGTGCACGAGGTGACCGACGATCAGGCGGTGATGCGCTCCGCCGAGGGGCTCGGCCCGTATCTCGAGTTCCTCCGCACACCCGACGCCCCGAAGGCCGGGTTGAACCGCATCCATCTCGACCTCCGGCCGTACCCCGGTGACGATCAGGCGGCGGAAGTGGACCGGCTGCGCGCCCTCGGCGCCACCGACCTCGACATCGGCCAGGGCGACGTGCGGTGGACGGTCCTCGCCGACCCGGAGGGCAACGAGTTCTGCGTCCTCACCCCGCTCTGACGCCCTGCGGCGGCCCGTCCGCGATCAGTCCGGGAAGACGGGAGTCCCGTCCTCGTCGATGTACGGATGGACGGGAGGCTCGACGCCCAGGGCGTCCCAGAGCGCGTAGGCCGCCGCGTACTTCACGTCGCCGGGCCCGGTGTCCACGAGGTAGTCCATGATCTCGGTGACGGTGACGCGGAGCGGCGGCCCCGGGGCGGCGAGCCGCTCCACGGCGTACCGGACCCCGTCGACCGCCTCCTGACGAAGGCCGCCGTCGTTGGCGTACGGCAGGGCGTCCGGCCCGTAGGCGGTCCGAAGCCAGCCGTACGGATCGTCCCCGATCTCGACGGTCGTCTCCCCCGCCGCCGGTACGACCCGTACGGTCACCCGCGCGAAACGGTGCCACCGGGCGGTGTGGCGCCGGAGCCAGTGGGATCCCTCCGAGGGTTGGACGCGCAGGTCCCGTACGTACCAGTCGAGCCGTGTCCCGTCCTGGCCGCGCGTGTGTCCACTGGGCGTGAACCCCGCCCGCCGGGCGACCGCGGCGGACGCGGCGTTCTCCGGCTCCACCCGGATCACCGCCTCCTTCCCGCCCTCTTGTGCCGCGTAGCGGGTGGCCAGGAGGACGGCGCGGGTGGCCAGGCCGCGGCCCCGCCAGGACGGGTAGAGGCCGTACGCGATGTTCACCTGGCCGGGGGCCAGACCCTCGGCGGTGAACCGCAGGTCGATCGTCCCCGCGAGTGCCGCGTCTGCGTTTGTGTGGATGCCGAAGGCGCGGAGCGGACCGGCCGTGTCCCACTGTTCCCGGCAGTGCCGGAAGTACGTCGCGATGCCCTGGAGCGTGCTGCGACCGCCGCTGAGCCAGCGCACCAGCGCCTCGTCCTCCCCCGCGAGGTGCGCCTCCGCGTCCTCCAGGTGCAGCGGGGACAGCGTGACGACCCCGTCGGACAGCTTCACTTCCTGCATCCGGCGATTCTTGACGCCTGCGCGGCGTCGCGCCATCGGATTCCGCGGGACGGGACCGGTCCCGGCGCGCTCGCGGTACACCCGGTTTGTCGCTGCATGAGCGATTCACTCAACCGGAAGGACGTCAGACATGCGCGCTCGCAAGACTCTCCTCGGAGCCCTCGCCGCAACCGGGCTCACCGGAGCCCTGCTCACCACCGTGACTCCGGCGCAGGCCGCCGAAGGCTGCAACACCAACAACGCCCGGACGGTCGCGTCCGCCTCGACCCACTCCCGCGGCATCGAGCTGCGGTACAACGGCACCTGCGCCTGGGGCCGGATCTTCGGCTCCCCCGGCGACCTGGTGTGGGTCGACCGCAGCTTCGACCGCGGCCGGACCTGGACGCAGCTCAGCGTCACCAAAATCAACACGGGCGGCAGCAACCACACCGACGCGTTCAACAACAAGGGCAACCTGATGCGGGCCTGCGGCAAGGCAAGCAACTATCCGGATGTCGCCTGCACCAGGTGGTGGTGACCTCTGCGTATGGCCCGTGGCATCTGCCAGAGCAGACGCCACGGGCCTCTGGCGCGCTCACCCGGCACCGACTCACCGGTTGGCCGTGAAGAGTTCGCCTACAAGGACCTGATCGGCCAGGTGCGGCGGTCCTAGGTTCTTCTCCGTGACCAGTCGGCGTTGCCCAATTAGCCATCCATCGACCTTCTTTGATGAAGGAGTAGCTGTGGAACGTCGCGTCTTCCTGCGCGGAGCAGTCATCGGAGCGTCCGCCGCCGCCTTCGGCGGCACCCTCATGCGCGGCGCCGCCTACGCGGCCCCGGCCCAGAAGGGCCCGGGCCCGTACGGTGCCCTGCTCGCCGCCGACGCCAACGGCATCGCGCTGCCCAGCGGCTTCACCAGCCGGGTGATCGCCCGGTCCGGCCAGACGGTGCCGGGCACCTCGTACGCCTGGCACAGCGCCCCCGACGGCGGCGCCTGCTTCGCCGACGGCACGGGCTGGATCTACGTCTCCAACTCGGAGATCAACCCCAGTGGAGGCGCGAGCGCCGTCAAGTTCAACGCCTCGGGCACCATCACCGGCGCCTACCGCATCCTGTCCAACACCCGGCAGAACTGCGCGGGCGGCGCGACCCCGTGGAACACCTGGCTGTCCTGCGAGGAGGTGTCCCTCGGCTACGTCTACGAGACCGACCCGTGGGGCGGTGACGCCGCCGTCCGCCGGGACGCCATGGGCAAGTTCAAGCACGAGGCGGCCGCCGCCGACCCGGTGCGCCGGGTGATCTACCTGACCGAGGACGAGACGGACGGCTGCTTCTACCGGTTCATCCCGACCACCTGGGGCAACCTGTCCTCCGGCCAACTCCAGGTGCTGGTCGCAGGCACCGCCACCTCCGGGTCGTATCGCTGGGCGAACGTGCCCGACCCCGACGGCTCGCCCACCGCCACCCGCGACCAGGTCTCGGCCGCCAAGATCTTCAACGGCGGCGAGGGCTGCCACTACGCCAACGACACCGTCTGGTTCACCACCAAGGGCGACAACCGCGTCTGGCAGCTCAACCTGGCCAACGGCACCTACGAACTCGCCTACGACGACAGCCTGGTCAACCCCGGCCCCGCCCCGCTGACCGGCGTCGACAACGTCACCGGCTCCTCCTCCGGCGACCTGTTCATCGCCGAGGACGGCGGCAACATGGAGATCTGCATCATCACCCCGGACGACATCGTCGCGCCGTTCCTGCGCATCTCCGGCCAGTCGGGCTCGGAGATCACCGGCCCGGCCTTCTCCCCCGACGGCAAGCGGCTGTACTTCTCCAGCCAGCGCGGTACGACGGGCAGCTCCTCGGGTGGCATCACCTACGAGGTCACCGGGCCGTTCCGCGCCACGGCCTGATCCTGATGCGGTGATGGTTGGGCGGCGCGGCGGTGCCGCCCAACCATTCGCTCACGCCCGAGGTGCCGCCTCGATCCGTCCGGCGGCGACGGCGCCCCGGAAGTCCGCCCAGGCGGCGGGGGTGAGGCAGAGTATCGGCCCGCCGGGGCTCTTGGAGTCACGTATCGCCACGGCGCCGGGCATGTTGGTGGCCACCTCAACGCACTCACGATCAGCAGTGCTGAAGCTGGACTTGCGGTACATCAACCTGGCCACCGCTCACCCCTCCCGCGCAACCGCGCTCTGGAAGTCCGCCCATGCGGCAGGCGTGAAACGGAGTATCGGCCCGTCCGGGTTCTTGGAGTCGCGTATCGCCACGGCGCCGGGCACGTTCGTAGCCACCTCAACGCACTCCTGCGTTCCGTTGCTGTAGCTCGACTTGTGGAAATCGAAGGTCGTCATGAGCTCACGGTTTCTTGATCAGCGCCCCGATGAAAGTTCGGGACTCGGCCTCGGAGAGGGCAATCCTCGCAGTCTCGTCGAACAGTTTTGCGTGTTGCGCGGCACCATCGCCACCCTCCACCCACATTTCGGAGAACGGCAGCTCCATGTAGACCACGTCCATGGCTCCAGGTGCTGCGAACGAGAGGACGTTGTAAGAGCCTGTCAGACCCGCGACAAGTCCGGCGCTGAACGGGAGTACCTGGATGGCGATATTCGGCCGCTCTCCCCAGTCAAGGAGGCTCAACAACTGCTCCCGCGCCACCTCAGGCTCGGCCCCGGGAATGCGTAGCGCCGCCTCCGGAATGACCGCCCAGAGGGAGAGTGGCGACTCGCCCGAGAGTCTGCGCTGCCGCGCAGCTCTGGAGGCGGCGAACTCCTCCGTCCGGTCCGGGTGCTCTTCCGGAACGGTCACACGACGCAAGGAGCGCGCGTAGCCGACGGTCTGGAGCAGGCCCGGGATAAACGAAACCTGCCACGCCTTGATCGCGGTAGCGGCACTCTCCAGCGGAACGTACTCCCTCATGGTTCCGGTGAGCGCGGCGTCATTCCACCAGCCCTTGGCCTTGCGGCGTTCGCGGTCGATGCGCGCCAGCTCCAAGAGCCCGCCGGTGGTCGCGGGGTCGTTGGTGCCGTACAACGTGCACAAGGCGCGGATATCCGGGTCGCGGATCGGTACCCAGCCGCCCTCCATCTTGGCGACCTTGCCCGTCGAAGCGCTGAGCGCCTTCGCCGCTTGCGTCTGCGTCAAGCCCGCTGCGGTCCGGAGCCTCATCAGCTCGCCGCCCAACCTCCGCCCCAAGACGCTTGACGTGCTGTTCGCTTGGGTGGACTGACCCTCTGTCACCAGACACCTCTCCTCAGTGAGATGCCGCCAGTCTGATGCGCGAGGGCGCACCCTCGCAACCGAGATCGGTTGAATTTTCCTCAGTTGAGTTGAACTGATCACCGCCACGGGGCTACCTTCCGTGATGAACCGCTCGCACAGGGGCACCAGTTGGCGGATCCGCTCCGCCCTGCCCGCACGGAGGTACGCGATGCCGATCGCACCCCAAGACCCCGTCGTCCACGAGGACCGCATCGACTACGTCCCGACGCCGATAAACGTGACCCGCGCCCGGCAGCACGCCGCGCGGATGGTCGCGGAGTGGGGCCACCCCGCCCTCGCCGACGACGCCGCGCTCATCGTCTCCGAGCTGGCGGGCAACGCCGTACGGCATGGCCACGTTCCCGGGCGACTGTTCCGCGTCCACCTCACCCTCACCAAGACCAGCCTGCGCATCGCCGTTGCCGACCCCAGGGGCGAACGCCTGCCCCGGCCCCGGCAGCCGTCCCCGGACGACCGGCACGGCCGTGGCCTGCTCATCGTCCGCGCGCTCGCCGACCGCTGGGGCGTACGCGAGCGCACCGTCGGCAAGGAAATCTGGGCCGAGCTGGATCTGACCAGCTCGCGCGCTACCGGCCGATGCTCGGACGAGCCGTAACGAGGCGAATGGATTCCGGAGAGCGACGAGGGGGCGCCGGGCTCCACCACGGTTCCGTGTATGCGGGCGGGGCGCGCGCGAAGGGGAATGCCGGGCATCACGCACCCCCACAACGCTCCTGGTGCCACCGATGGTTCGAGACGGCATGTCTGGTGTGGTGGCGCGCGGGGGATACGTCGGGTGAACTGATTCGGCGGGCCGCCCACCCTCCTCGGAGTCGGCGGCCCGCCGCGTGCCGGTGGTGCATGACCCCGTGGCCGCCCCATGGGTCCCCTCCGGGGAGGTTCCGGCCTCGGCCGACGCTGCTCAGCGTTGCCGACCGCAGGCCACACGGCCCCCGCCCGTACCCTTGAAGGGGGCTTTCACATGAACGCCATCGCACCACCGTTCTCACTGCCCGCGCTGCCGGCACCGGCCGCCCTCACAGCGGTCGCGAGCACACCGCGGCCCACAGTCACGGCATCACTGGCAGCCCAGACGACCATCCCCGTCGGAAGCAGCCCGATCTTTGTGGCGGTGGCACCGAACGGGCGCGCCTACGTCACCAACGAGGGCTCGAGCGATGTGTCGGTCATCGACACCGCCACCAACACCCTCATCGCCACCGTCCCCGTCGTGTACTTCCCACGCGGAGTGGCGGTCGCGCCCAACGGGCGCGCCTACGTCGCCAACTTCGGCGCGAATGTCGTGTCGGTCATCGACACGACCAGCAACACCGTCATCACCACCATCCCCGTCGGACTCTCCCCGTTCCAGGTGGCGGTCGCGCCCAACGGACACGTCTACGTCACCAACCGCGACTCGGGCACCGTCTCGGTCATCGACACCACCACCAACACCGTCATCACCACCATCCCCGTCGGAACCTATATGCGGGGGATCGCGGTCGCGCCCAACGGGCGTGCCTACGTCGCCAATCAGCTCACCAACGATGTGTCGGTCATCGACACCGCCACCAACACCGTCTTCGGCTCACCCATCCCGGTCGGGAACTCCCCGGCCGGGGTGGCGGTGGCGCCCAACGGACGCGCCTACGTCGCCAACCGCGGCTCGGGCACCGTCTCGGTCATCGACACCACCACCAACACCGTCATCACCACCATCCCCGTCGGAGGCGATCCGCGCGAGGTGGCGTTCACACCGAACGGCCACGCCTTCGTCACCAACGACGTATTGAACATCGTGTCGGTCATCGATACGGCCACCAACACCGTCATCACCACGATCCCCGTCGGAAACGGCCCGGTCGGGGTGGCGGTCGCGCCCAACGGGAGCGTCTACGTCGTCAACAGCCTGGAGAACAACGTCGGTGTGCTCGCGCCGCCCACGCTCACCGGTATCAGCCCGGTGCAGGGCAGCGCCGCCGGCGGCACACAGGTCACCATCACCGGCACGGATCTCTTCGGTGCCACGGTCACCATCGGCGGTCAGCCCGCCACCAACCTCTTCTACAACCTCGCCGGCACCGCCCTCATCGCCACCACCCCGCCCGGCACACCCGGCCTCGCCACCGTCACCGTCACCAACCAGATCGGCAGCGCCAGCCTGCCCGGCGGCTACACCTACGTCGCCGCCGCCACCACCCTCACCGCCACCCCGGCCGTCATCCGGCTCAACCTGACCACCGGGCAGTTCTACATCCCCACCCTCAGCGCCACCCTGACCGACCAGGTCTCCGGCGCCCCCATCCCCAGCCAGACCATCACCTTCACCGCCAACCCCGTCACCGGCCCCGTCACCCTCGGCACCGCCACCACCGACGTGGGCGGCACCGCCACCCTCACCAACACCACCGTGCTCCCCACCCTCATCACCGCCAACCACTACACCGCCACCTTCACCGGCTCCCCCGGCCACCCCGCCGCCACCACCACCGCCCCCCTCGTCTACAACCCCATCTGAGACTCCGGCACGGCGGGCCCGCCGTGGCTTCATCCCAGGACGCCGCCAGCGGGGTGACCGACGGGGGTAACCCTGCTGCGTCTCGGGGGTGTCACACCCGGCTGCTTGAATCCTCCGCATGGAACCGAACGCCACGCTCACCGCCCTGCGCGACTTCTGCGCCGAACGTCTCGGCGCGGACCTCGCGGACCGCTTCGTCCGCCTCGCCCGGCCGGGGTTCGCGCTTACCGAGGCCGGGCCGGGTGAGGCCGCCGGGCACAGCCGGTTCGGTGGGCGGGCCATGCTCGAACCGGGCACGGCCTGGCCGACCTGCGACGGCTTTCCGCTGAGCCTGCTCGCCGTCCTCGACACCGACGCCCTGGCGCCTTGGCTGGACGGCGTGCTCCCGGCCGGGACGGGCCTGCTCAACTTCTTCTCCCTCGACAGCGACTCCGAGGACGCCGACCCGGCCGCCATGGAGCTGTCGCTGACGTACGACTTCATGGACCCGCAGGTGGGGCGGGTGATCGCGGCGCGCGCCACGCGCGCCGTCGAGACGGCCCCGCCCGCCCGGGCGAGCGTTTTCGACCCGGTGCCGTGGGCGGCGTCGCCCGGGTTCGCCTTCCCCGACACCTATGACCCCGCCTGGAAGACCCTCGACCCGGGGCCCGACGCCGACGACATGGCCCGGGCCATGCCCGACACCTCCATCCACGGCCTGTTGACCGACTGGTCGGAGCGGCCGGGCGCCCTGGACTCCGAGGACATCGCCTTCGGCCGACCGGAATTCCCGACGGGAAGCTCCCCGATGCTGCCGGACGACGACGACCCGAACCTCTACCACCACCTGCTCCAGCTGTCCGGGCAGGGCGAGTGGTACCTCGGCGGCGACGGCGGCTGGATGCACTGGTCGATCCCCACCGAGGCACTGCGGGCCGGAGACTTCACCCGGGCGATCCCGACCCCGGACATCTGGTGAACGGACCCCGCCACGGCAAAGGGCGTTCGCATCGCACAGGCTCAGGGCACCTGGAGCGGCTCTGTCCGGGCCGGTTCAGGGGCGCAGTGGGCGCGGCGGTAGGCCAGTGGGGACAGGCCGAGGTGGGAATGGAAGTGCTTGCGGAGCGCGACGGGGTCCCCGAAGCCGCAGGCGGTGGCGATCCGCGCGACGGTCAGGTCGCTGGACTCCAGTAGGCGGCGTGCCTGGGTCAGTCGGCTGTGCAGCAGCCATTGGAGGGGGCTGGTGCCCACCTCGGCGCGGAACCGCCGGGTGAAGGTGCGTTCGCTCATATGGGCATGGCGGGCCATCTCCCGCAGCGTGACCGGTTCGGCCAGTCGGCCCAGTGCCCACTGACGGGTGGCCGAGGTGGAACGGTCGGCATCCTTCGGCACCGGGTGCTCGATGAACTGTGCCTGGCCGCCCTCGCGCCAGGGAGCCACCACGCATCGTCGCGCCGCGGAGGTGGCCACGGCCGCGCCGTGGTCCCTGCGGACCAGGTGGACGAACAGGTCGATCCCGGCCGCCCCGCCCGCAGCTGTCAGGATGCGTCCGTTGTCGACGAACAACACGTCCGGATCGACCTCGATGTCGGGGAACAGCCGGGTGAACTGGCCGCACAGCGCCCAATGGGTGGTGGCCCGCAGTCCGTTCAGCAGCCCGGCCGCCGCGAGCAGGAATGACGAGGTGCACAGGCTGACGATGCGGGTCTCGGGCCCGATCCGGGCGAAGGCCGCGGCGACGGGGGCGGGCAGCTCGCCGGTGGCCAGGAGATGTTCGTCGGGCTCCTGGGTGGCGATCACCACGGTGTCCGCACCCTCCAGGAGCGACTCGTCGTCGTCGACGACGATCCGGAAGCCCTCGTTCGTGCGGACCGGCCGGCCGCCGAGCGAGCAGGTCGTCACGGAGTAGAGCCGTGCCCCGGTCGGGTCGAGGGCCTCGTTGAGCACCCGGGCCGCGATGCCCAGGTCCATCGGCATGACCCCGTCGAGGGCGAGAACGGCAACACGATGCGGCATGGCCGGAATGGTACGACAGGTGGCTGTCCGGCCACTCACGGCGTCTCCGTGCGTCAGCGAGGCTGAATCGTGCCTGGGCTCCTGGCCCGGACCGAAGAACACGCGAAGCGGATATGAGCGAGGACATATGAGCGAGCAGACGATGCGCGCCGTCACCATCAAGGAGTTCGGTGGACCGGAGGTGCTGACCACCGACCGGGTCGCGCGCCCCGAGCCGCTGCCGACCGAGGTGCTGGTGCGCGTGCACGCCGCCGGAATCAACCCGGTGGACTGGAAGACCCGTGCGGGCCACGGTATGGCCGGGCTACAGACGCTGCCGCTGATCCTCGGCTGGGACGTCTCCGGCATCGTCGAGGAGGTCGGCTTCGGTGTCACGACGCTCGCACCCGGCGACGAGGTCTACGCCATGCCGTGGTTCCCGCGCCCGGCCGGCGGGTACGCCGAGTTCGTCACGGCACCGTCCCGCCAGTTCGCCCGTAAGCCCGCCTCGCTCTCGCACGCAGAGGCCGCGGCGCTGCCGCTCGCGGCGCTCACGGCCTGGCAGGCCCTGGTCGACACGGCGCGCGTCACCGGCGGGCAGCGGGTGCTGGTGCACGCCGCGGCCGGTGGTGTGGGGCACTTGGCGGTGCAGTTCGCCAAGCACCTCGGCGCCGAGGTGATCGCGACCGCCCGCGAGCCCCGGCACTCCTGGCTGAAGGAACTGGGCGCGGACGAGACGATCGACTACACCCGACAGCGGTTCGAGGAGGCCACCGGGACGGTCGATGTCGTCATCGACCTGATGGGCGCCGCGGATGACACCGACGTGCGATCGGTGTCGGTGACCCGGCCCGGCGGCCTGATCATCTCCATCCCGGGCGGTGTCTCGGACGGCCTGGCCGCCGCGGCCGGACAGGCGGGTGTGCGCACCAGCCCGCTGCTGGTCGAGCCGGACGCCGCCGCCCTGACGGCCATCGGCGGCCTGGTCGACTCCGGCGCGGTCCGGGTCGAGGTCGAACGCGGCTTCGCCCTGGAACAGGCCGCCGAAGCACACCGGCTGGGCGAGACCAACCACACCCGCGGCAAGCTCGTGCTGGAGGTGGCGCAGTGACGTCGACGACCGCGCTCGTGGTCGGGGGCACCGGGGCCATGGGTACCCGGGTCGTCCGCGCCCTCGCCGCACGGACCGGCACCGTCGTGCGGGTGCTGACGCGGAACCCGTCCTCGGACCGGGCCCGTGCCCTGGTCGAGAACACCCCCGGTGACGTTCGGCCGGTCCGCGGTGACCTGGACGACGAACCGTCCCTGAAGGCCGCCTTCCAAGGTGTCGACCAGGTCTTCTGCAACACCGACTTCTTCGCCACCGCCAGCCCTCAGCAGGAGTACGCACAGGGGCTGCGGGCCCTGCGCGCGGCACAGCAGGCCGGGGTGGACCGGTTCGTCTGGTCGTCCTTGGACTACGCCGCCGTCCTCACCGACGGGCGTATCCCGGTCCCGCACTACGACGCGAAGGCCGCGGTGGAGGCCCACATCGCGCTCCAGCGCTCCGAAGAGGCCATGCGGCAGGAGACCGACGGCTGGTATGCGCGGCACGTCGCCGTCCTGGTGACCGCACCATACTTCGAGAACCTGTACGGCATGGCGCCGCAGCGGACCCGGCTGCCCGACGGGCGTGAGGGCCTCGTGTTCGCCCTGCCGCTCGGCGAGGCCGGTCGCTGGCCCCTGATCGCGCTGGACGACATCGCCTTCTTCGCCCGCCATCAGCTCGACCACTGGGACGACTGGGGCGGCCGGACCCTGCGCATCGCCGCCGACGCCCTCACCGGTGACCAGATCGCGGCGGTGTTCGAGAGGACGACCGGTGTGCCGAGCGTCTACCGGGCGGTGGACCTCGACGAGTTCAGCCGGTCCCTACCGGGGATCGGCCACGACCTGGCCGCGATGTTCGCCTTCTTCCAGGACCGCGACCTCCTCTCCCGGGACCGGGACCTTCAGGCCCTGCGCGCCCTGCACCCCGAACTCGCCACCTTCGGCGACTGGTTGACCATCACCGGATGGGATGGGGGCCGCCGAGCGGTAGGGGGATAACCCCCGGTGATCCGGCGGGCTGGCCGGATCCCCTTGTGATCTCGCGCGGAGAAGGATGAGCACCATCGCCATCCGCGACCGGGCGAGAAGCTGCGAGGGAGAACGACTGTGGCGTCATACAGGGCATCGAGCCGCCGGATCCTGCGAGGGGCACTCACGCTGACGTTGGTGACGAGCATCAGCGGGTTGCTCGTCGGTTGCTCGGAATCGGAAGCGGGCTCGGGCACGACGAGGGTGGCGGCAGCGGCCGACGGGCGGTTGGCGGAGCTCGCGCAAACCGCGGCGGACACGGACTCCTTAGGAGTGATCGTCCGGGTGGACCGGGGCCGTGGGAAGCCCGTGGAGATCGCCCGGCAGACGGCCTGGACCAAGGCCGATCACCGTCTGGCCGTGAACGACCGGTTCAGGATGGCGTCCAACACCAAGACGGTCGTCGCGACCCTCATCCTCCAGCTGGTCGCCCAGCACAAGGTCGATCTGGCCGACCCGGTGGAGCAGTGGCTGCCGGGCGTGGTCGAGGGCGGGCGGGACATCACCGTGAAGATGCTCCTCAACCACACCAGCGGACTGGGCGACTACCTGCTGACGCCGGAATTCCTGCCCACCCTGACCGGGCAGGAGCGGCGCACGTGGCGGCCCGGGGAACTCCTCGCGATCACCCCTCCGCAGGATCCTCCGGCCGCTCCCGGCGAGAAGTACGCGTACAGCAACGCCAACTACGCGGCCCTCGGGCTGATCCTGGAGAAGGCCACCGGGAAGAGCCTGGCCCGCCTGATCGAGCAGAGGATCACGGGCCCGCTGGGGATGAACGACTCCTTCCTGGCCACGAACGCCGACTTCGGCTCCGGGAAGAGGCACGCCACCGGCTACGAGCCGGGCTCCGCACGCCTCCGGCGCATCCTCGCCCCGACGGTGAAGCTGCCCGAGGGCACCGGGTTCGCGGGCCCCGGGCGGCCGCACGACAACGTCGACACCAGCGACATCGACCCGAGCTGGGCGTGGGCGGCGGGCGGCATGGTCTCCACGGCTCGGGACTGGCAGCGGTTCCAGACGGCGTTGATGTCCGGCAAGCTCCTGCCGAAGGCGCAGATGGAGCAGATGCGGACGATGGTCACCGCGCCCGAGGAGCGCGGCGCGTACGGACTGGGCCTGATGAAGGTGGACACTCCCTGCGGCACCGTCTGGGGCCACACCGGTGGTCAGCCCGGCTACTCCAGTGAGGTCTACACCGACGGGAGCGGCCGCCGCAGTGTCGCGGTCCTGACCATCACCAACTTCGGCGACAAGGAGGCGAAGGCCGCCACCGCCAACAAGGCCCTGGTGGACGCCGCGGTCTGCACCATGCTGGGCAAGCCCCTGCCCGCCACCCCGGCCGGCTGAGGCGTGGCCATCGTCAGCGCCGGGTGGACCAGGTGACCGTCACGCCGTTGTCGAACGACTCGCGGTCGGTCACGCGGAAGACGGTCGGGTTGAACGCGCCGTGGAAGGCGGGGATTCCGGCCCCGGCGACCACCGGGTAGCTCTTGACGATCAGGCGGTCGATCTCGGGCAGCAGCGTCCCCGCGAGTCGGCCGCCGCCGCAGAGCCAGATGTCCTGGCCCTCCTCCCGCTTGAGGTCGCGGACCAGGGCGAGGGGGTCGCCGTCGACCACCGTGACGTCCGGGGCGGGCGCGGCGCCGAGGGTGCTGGAGACGACGTACTGGCGCAGGTGGGCGTACGGGCTCGGCATGCCCGCGTCGAGCCCGGGGCGGTAGGCGCCGAGGCCCATCAGGACGGTGTCGAAGTGCCGGTTGGGCGCGTCGGCGAGGCCGTGGGCGGGGCGCAGGGCGGTGGGGACGGTCTCGGGGTAGCGCTGGTTCATCCACCCCATGTAGTGGGCGTGCTGCGCCTCGTCGCCCCCGGGGTAGAAGTCGTACTCCCCGTCGGGCCCGGCGATATAGCCGTCGATGCTGACGGCGACGTAGTAGACGAGTTCTCGCATACCGTGAACCACCACTCCGCTCGTAGTACTCTGACTGAGGTGGCGTGAACGTAGTACTACAACTGGAGTGGTGTCAATGGTTCGCAGGAACGACGAGCGGAGGGCGGCCCTCGTGGACGCCGCCATCGAGGTGCTGGCCGCGGAGGGCGCGCGGGGGCTGACCTTCCGGGCGGTGGACACCGAGGCCGCCGTGCCCCCGGGGACGGCCTCCAACTACTTCGCCAACCGCGACGACCTGCTCACCCAGGCCGGGGCCCGGGTCTACGAACGGCTCCAGCCCGACGACGCGACCATCGCCCGGCAGCGGGCGAGCACCCGCGACCGGGAGGGGTACACGGCGCTGATGCGGGAGCTCGTCGGCCGGATCAGCGCCTTCCGCACCGGCTATCTGGCGCTCCTCGAACTCCGCCTGGAGGCCACCCGGCGGCCCGCCCTGCGCGCCGTCCTGACCGAGCGCGTCCGCGCCGACATGGCCGCCAACGTGGCCTATCACGAGGAGTCCGGCCTGCCCGGCGACGCGACGGCCGTCCGGCTGCTGTATCTGGCGCTGAACTGGCTGATCGTCGAGCAGCTCACGCTGCCGGACATGTTCTCGGAAGCCGAGCGGGACGCCCTGGTCGCGGCCGCGGTGGAGCGCATCGTCACGCAGCGATGAGTTCGGCCGGGCCGGACGGTCCAACTGTCGTCAGCCCCCTCCAGGAGGAACCACATGACGCAGTTGCTGAGAGTCCAGAATTTCAACGTCTCGCGGGACGGGTTCGGTGCCGGTGAGCACCAGAGCCTGGAGCGGCCGTTCGGCCACGCCGATCCCGGGGAGCTGTTCGCCTGGGCCGGGGCCACGGCGAGCTGGCCCATGCGCACCGACCCGGGCGGGAGCCGTGGTCTGGACGACTACCTCACGCGGGACTATGCCCGGAACATCGGCGCCGAGATCATGGGCCGCAACAAGTTCGGACCGCAGCGCGGGCCCTGGCAGGACTACGAGTGGCGCGGCTGGTGGGGTGACGAGCCCCCGTTCCACACCCCGGTGTTCGTCATGACCCACCACCCGCGACCTTCCTTCACGCTCTCCGACACCACGTTCCACTTCGTCGACGCCGACCCGGCCACGGTCCTCGCCCGAGCGCGGGAGG
Source organism: Streptomyces sp. BRA346 (assembly GCF_052851135.1). Classification (NCBI taxonomy): domain Bacteria; kingdom Bacillati; phylum Actinomycetota; class Actinomycetes; order Kitasatosporales; family Streptomycetaceae; genus Streptomyces; species Streptomyces sp. BRA346. The sequence continues at coordinate 156,285 of NZ_JAIWIH010000018.1, forward strand.
CGGCGCGGGGCAAGGACGTACGGCTCGGCGGCGGGGCTACGATCATCCGGGCGTTCCTCGACGCCGACCTCGTCGACACCCTGCATGTGACGGTCTCGCCGGTGGAGCTGGGAGCCGGGTCACGGCTCTGGGAGTCGCCCGACGAGCTGCGCGACCGGTTCCACCTGGACGTCGTGCCCAGCCCGAGCGGGGTGACGCACCACCTGTTCTGGCGGAGGTGACACCGGACCCGGGCGCGGGCCGGGCGCGTCCGGCGGTCAGCCGACCGCGGCGGCGAACATGCCGGGCTCGTACGAGCCGCCCCGCTGGTGGACGATCACGGCGAGCCGGTTGGCCGCGTTGATCAGGGCGACCAGCGAGACCAGGGCCGCGATCTGATCGTCGTCGTAGTGCTTGCGCACCCGGGCCCAGGTCTCGTCGGACACGCCGTCGTACGCGTCGGCGAGCCGGGTGCCCTCTTCGGCGAGCGCCAGCGCGGCCTGCTCGGCCTCGGTGAAGACGGTGGACTCGCGCCACGCGGCGACCAGGCCCAGCCGGACCGCGGTCTCCCCGGCGGCCGCGGCCTCCTTGGTGTGCATGTCGATGCACCAGCCGCAGCCGTTGATCTGGCTGGCGCGCAGCGACACCAGCTCCTGCGTGGACTTCGGCAGCGACGACTGGTGGATCAGCAGCCCGGCGTTCGCGAACCGCTTGGAGAACCTGGCGCCGAACTCGTTCTCGAACAGGTTGAACCGTGCGTCCATGACGGTGTCCTCTCGTGTGCGTTTCTCGTGTGTCTCTCGTGGTGGTGCACTGGCGAACACGAGATGCCGACCACCCGCTCCCTGTGACACCTCAGGCCGTGTGACGTACGCCACCGGCCGGAGGTGTCACACAACCGCCGCGACCGGCGTCTTGTGCGCGTGGCATCGTCGAGAGCGAGCAGGCAGGAGCAGCCGGTGAAGAGTGAGCAGCACTCCCATGACACGGACACGGACACGGCCACGGCCACCGAGGCGTTCGTCGCCCACCGCAATCTGCTGTTCACGGTCGCCTACGAGATGCTCGGCTCGGCCGCCGACGCGGAGGACGTCCTCCAGGAGACCTGGCTGCGGTGGGCGGGCGTCGATCTCGGCGAGGTGCGGGACCAGCGCGCGTACCTGGTCCGGATCACCACGCGCCAGGCGCTGAGCCGGCTGCGGACGCTCGGCCGCCGCAAGGAGTCCTATGTCGGCCCCTGGCTGCCCGAGCCGCTGCTGACCGCCCCGGACGTGGCCGAGGACATCGAGCTGGCCGAAAGCGTCTCGATGGCGATGCTGCTGGTGCTGGAGACCCTCGCGCCGACCGAGCGGGCGGTGTTCGTGCTGCGCGAGGTGTTCGACCTCGGGTACGACGAGATCGCCGACGCCGTCGACAAGAGCCCGGCCGCGGTCCGCCAGATCGCCCACCGGGCCCGGGCCCACGTCGCGGCGCGCCGCCCGCGCGGGGCCGTTTCCCCGACCGAGACCCGCGACGCGCTCGACGCGTTCCAGCGGGCGGCCGAAACGGGCGATCTTCAGGGCCTGCTCGACATCCTCGCCCCGGACGTCGTCTTCCTGGGCGACGGCGGCGGAATCAAGCAGGCCGTCCCGCGGCCCGTCGTGGGCGCAGACAAGGTGGGCCGCCTGCTGGCCGCCGGTCTCGGCAGGATGTCCGAGGTGGGCTCGCTGCGCCCCGCCCACGTCAACGGCCACCCAGCGCTGATCCTCCAGCAGGACGACGCGGTCGACACGGTTCTGGCGGTGCGCATCGACAACGGCCTCATCACCGGCCTGTACGCCGTGCGCAACCCCGAGAAGCTGTCCCACATGCGACGGGAAACCGCCCTGCACCGCTGAGCCCGGAGCCCACCGGAAGTCAGCGAACTGGAGGCTCGGTCAACGGAGTTGGAAAAAATATCTTGCCTTCGGTGAAATCCCGTACATAGGGTGACGCGCTGGCGCGCCTCGGCTGAAGGCGCGGCGAAACGGGAGGGAACCATGCGAGCAATACGAAAGGCCTCGGTCGTGGCCGGCATCGCGGTGATGTCGACGATGGGCCTCGCCACCCAGGCACAGGCCTCGCAGAACAGCGGCTGGATCTACACGAGTAACCAGAGCGGCGCCGCCTTCTTCGACGCCGACCTCAACGGTCACCCCGGCGTGGAAAAGGTCACCGTCTGCGACAACAGATCCGACGGCCGCGGAATCACGGTCGAGGTGAGCGGTCGGGACGGATCCGGCTCGGTGTGGGTGTTCACGTCCGACCCCTCCAACAATGGACGCTGCGAATCCATTGAGGGCAACTTCTTCCTCGAGGACACGGCCGTCGGCATCGTCGTCTACGAATACTGGGGCAATAACACCGCCCACAAGGCGACAGCCACAGCCGTCGCCTGACCTCGCTCTCTCATGACGGTCCGCCGATTCTGTCGGCGGACCGTTGCCTTTTCGGTATCCCCAACTATCCGGAACAGGCACAAAGGTGCCGGCTGGTCAACGCGGAGGGGGCCGTTCCCGGGCCGTGGGTGGGCCGCCGACAGACGATACGTGATCCGGCAGCCCAACAGGGCGGCGTCGGCGGATTCTTATCCGTTACCGCCGGTTGGGCCGGGGCGCTCAGCCGCCCTCATTACGGTGAGACCGTCCGATGCCGCGTGGGTCGTCCCGGGCGGCTTCGGCATCCTCCGACCCCGCCCGAAGACGTGCCACGTTTGGCCCCGTGGCTCATGCGACCCTGACCTCTGGGGGACGATCCAGCCGATGAGCCACCCGATCCGAGGAGGCCGACACAAGCGGTCCCGTGACCCGCGCGCGCACTGGCTGCTGCTTTCCCTGAGCCTTCCCCTCATGTTCGGCCTGCTGATGTTCCAGGGCTGGACCACCCACGAGGTGGACGCCGCGAAGTCGCGGCCCGCGTGCACCAGTCCGGTGCCGAAGGACATCGTCGGCGGCGGGCCGGTGGTGCAGATCAACAACGGCCAGGTGAAGACGGTGAGGATGCCCGCCGGGACGGTGGCGCTCACCTACGACGGCGGGCCCGACCCGGAGTGGACGCCGCGCATCCTCGACCTGCTGCGCAGGAACAAGGCGCGCGCGACGTTCTTCCTCAACGGCGCCAAGGCGGCCGAGCACCCGGATCTGGTGCGGCGGATCAGAGCCGAGGGCCATGAGATCGGGTCGAACACCTACACCGGCGCCGACATGGGCACGGCGTCGTCCGTCCGCTCCAAGATGGAGCTGTCGCTGACCGAATCGGCGCTCGCGGGCACCGTGGGGGCCGAGCCGCGGCTGATGCGGATGCCGCTGACCACCGACGTGGAGACGCTGTGCGGCGTCGAGTGGCAGGCGGCGCGCAAGGTCGCCGCGCAGGGGTACGCGCTGGTCGCCGCCGACAAGCCGTCGCGGCGGCCCTCGCAGGGGATGATCCGGCAGCTGTCGCAGACGGACACCGCGTACCAGGAGACGGAAAAGCTGCTGAAGAACCCGCGGGTGCAGCGGTTCACCACGGTGACGGGCGGGCTCGGGGTGCCGCCGGTCGAGGCCCGGTCCTCCACCGTGCAGCGCTGGGAGGGCACCGCCCTGATCTCGCTCGCGGCCGTCGGCCGCGCTTTCGTGACCATCATGACGTGGGTGCTGGGCATCGCGGGCGCGCTGGGGGTGCTGCGGCTGGTGCTGCTCGTCGTGTTTGCCCGCGCTCATGTCCGGCGGCTGACCCGCTACCGGCCCGGCGCCCCGGAGCTTCCGGTGGTGAATGACCCGGTGACGGTGCTCGTCCCCGCGTACAACGAGGAGGCGGGCATCGAGGGGACCATCCAGTCGCTGCTGGCCTCCACCCACCAGAAGCTCCAGATCATCGTGATCGACGACGGGTCGACGGACCGGACGGCCGAGATCGCCGCCGCCAGCAACGACTCCCGGGTGCTGGTGATCCGTCAGCCCAACTCGGGCAAGCCGACCGCGCTCAACACCGGTCTGGCGCACGCCAAGCACGACATCGTGGTCATGGTCGACGCCGACACCGTCTTCGAACCGGACGCCATCCGCCAGCTCATCCAGCCGCTCTCGCAGCCCGCCATCGGCGCGGTGAGCGGGAACACCAAGGTCGGCAACCGGCGCAGCCTGCTGGGCCGGTGGCAGCACCTGGAGTACGTCTTCGGTTTCAACCTCGAC